>JAYWEB010000078.1:0-5476 GCA_043779575.1 Chthoniobacter sp.
TTTAGCCTCGGAAATCTTCGCACCTTTGACATATCTGTTTTTCATTCTCTTTGAGCACTTTATCCATACTGGTCCCCTCTTGTTCTAGGCAAGCCCCAACGGAATTACGGAATTTTTCCAAATTACGGAATGGGGGGAAATGTGAGCCTTTCATCAGAAATTTCGTCATTTGGTCAAATTCCGTAATTCCGTTTTCAAAAACTCCGTCGTCAGCGCGACGAAACGCTCCGCCATCCGCGGCATCGAAAACTCGCGCTCCACCGCCGTCCGCCCGCGCGCCCCCATTTCATCAGCCTTCGCGGGGTCCGCGAGCAGCGCCTCCCAACCATCGGCCAGCGCCTCCGCACTGCCTGGTTGCACTAAAATGCCTGCGCCCGTTTGCTCCACGAGTTCCGTGAAAGCCGCGCACCGCGGCTGCACCACCGGCACGCCCACGGCCCACGCTTCGATGAGATAAAGCCCGAACGCCTCGCCATAGTTCGCTGGCACTGAAAGTAGCGTGAGGCTGTGCAAAAACGCCGCCTTCTCCTCGCGGCTCACGTTCGGAAAAAACGCCGCATCGCCCGCCAGCCCTTCATCCATCAGCCTTTGCCGCAGGGTCGCCACATAGCGCGCGTCGTCCGCTGTCATCGCGCCAGCGCAGCGCAGCTTCGCATTTGGAAAGCGCCCGCGCCTTTTCAAAACAATGAACGCCTCGACCACCAGCCCAAGTCCCTTCCCCGGAATGAACCGCGCGAGGTAGCCAATCGTCCCTTCGCCTTTCGCCCTTCGCCTTTCGCCTTTCGGCAGTTCCTCCACCGCCACGCCGTTCGGAATCACCCGCAATTTTTCCGCCGCCAGCCGCATCCGCCCGCCCATCAGCTCCGCATAGTACCGGCTCGGCGCGATGCACGCATCCACATCCCTCGCCCGCTCCGCGAGTGCCTCCCACGCGCGTGTCCGCCACGGCTCCGGCAGTCCGTCGAGAAAACTGTCCTCGCCTTGCAGCGACGCCAGCACCGGCACACCCAGCGCCGTCTTTATCCCGCGCGCCAGTCCCACGAGCAGCGCCGTGGAAAGCCACACCGCATCGGGCCGATGCCCGCGCAGCCACTCGATGAGCTTCGCCAGTTCCTTCGCCTGATGCCCGTGCTCGCCATGCAGCATCGAAAGCGTGAGCGCGCCCACGTCCGCCGTCGCCGTCATGCCGCTCTGCCGCGCCGCGAGATTCAGCAGTCCGCGCGCATTCAGCAGCCGGTCCAGCCAGCGCGGCGTGTGGCGGAAGAGCGCGAGCTTTTGCTGCAAATAGACATTCACCCCGCCGAAAAAAATCTCCGAGTCCGGGCTCGCCGCGCCTTCGTCGAGCGTGAGCGGCAGATACATCGGCAGCATCACCGCATCGTGTCCCTGGCGGATAAGTTCCTTCGCCAGCGCATTGTCGCGCATGCACACGCCGCAGTAGTAGCTGCCCGTGCCCGGAGTGAGCAGGACGATCTTCATTCCCCGCGCAGGTCGTAGCAAATGATCCGCGGCTTCGTCCCGCCGCCGCCGGGCTGGTTCTGGCAGATGAAAAGGTGCCCGTCGCTGATTACCGGCGGCGTCCACGTTTCCGGCGCGTGAAAAAGTTTCGCCTGCGCTTTCACCGCCGCGCCGCGTGGCGAGAGGTCGAGCCACGCGAGATCACCATTTTCGCCGAGGCAGAGAAACGCGCCGTCCACGCGGACGAGCGACGCGCGCTGAAATTTTCCGCCAAGTTCATCGCGCCAAAGCTCCTTGCCAGTCGCGAGGTCGTAGCACGCCAGCTCCGCATTTTGCTGATGCTGGCCGGCGAAACCGTAGAGCGCGCCTTCATGGGCCACGGCGGTGACGATGTAGGTGTCGAATTTCGGCGCGAGCCACGCCGGCTTCGCGGAAAAATCCGGAGCAATCTCCACGCACATCCCGCCCTCGGTGTAGGCCTCCGCGACGAACACGCGCGACCCGGCGACGACCGGCGCAGAAATGCTCGCGCTCGCAAACATCTTCGCCCGGTGCGGCGTGGCGCTGAGCACGGCACCGGTCTTCGCATCGATGACGAGCAGCCCGCCCGTCGGCGGATCGCTCATGCCGCCTTGGTAAGCGAGCACGCACTCGCGCCCGTGCAGCGTCGCCGCAATCGGCGACGAATAGCTCGATCCCCACGCGTGCTTCGCCACCCAAACTTCTTTGCCCATCGCCGCGTCGAACGCGACGACGGATTTCTGATCGCGCGTGCCGAGCGCGACGATGACGCGCCCGCCGAGCACCAGCGGCGTGCCGCCCTGGCCGAAGAACGTCGGCGACAGCTCGTAATCCGCCGCGAGGTCGCGCTTCCACACGACCTTGCCGGTGGCCAGGTCGAGGCAGTGGAGGATGCTGGAAATTCCGAGCGTAAAAACACGCCCGTCGGAAATCGTGGGATTCGTGCATGGGCCGGAGCCGCCGCCGTACTTCGACGTGTACGGCGCAGCGTAGCTCACGCGCCAAAGCCGCGCTCCACTCGCCGCATCGAGCGCCTCGACGGCTTCGTTTTCGCCGTCGGCAGAAAAGACCACGACCTTTCCCCCGCTCACCGCAGGCGCGGAGTGCCCCACTCCCTTCGGCGACTCCCACAACTTGCGCGGCCCGTCCTTCGGCCACTCATGGAGCAGTTTGGTTTCCGCGGAAGTGTTGTCGTACTTCGGCCCGAGAAAATGCGGCCAGTCCGCGGCGAAAACGCCCGCTCCGCAAAAGCCGAGCACAACCGCCAGACTGCGCGCGATCATGCAGCGACGCTGGCTGGCGCACGACCATGCGGGAGATCGGCGGGGAGTTCCGCAAACTCGCTCATGGCCTCATACAATGCGGCGAAGTCGCGCTCGAAAAGGTCGCCAATGAGCGAATCCGTCAGCCGCCCGCGGTGCTCGGGATAAGCCTTCAGCATCCGCCCGAAGGAAAAATTCGGATCGTAAAACGCATAGACCAGCTTCCGCATGTTCTCGATGCCCGTGCAAAGTTTGTCGCCGTAATCCGCAAAGCGCGCGCCGCTCGTGTCGTCCGCAGTCAGCGCGGCATCGACGGCATCGGCGGCCATCTCCCCGCTTTTCAACGCGAGGAAGACCCCGCTGGAAAACACCGGGTCGAGAAATGCAAATGCATCGCCCGCGAGCAGCAACCCGTCCGCCGCGCAGAATTTCGAGCGATAGGAAAACTCGCTCGTCACCCAGTACTCGCCGAATTGCTGGCCGATGCTGAGGTGGTCTTTGATCCACGCGTTGCGCCCGATTTCGCGGCACATGATTTCCGCGGGGTCTTTCGATTCCGAAAAAAGATAGTCCTTCTCCGCCACGATCCCGACGCTCACCACATCGCCCTTCAGCGGGATGTACCAAAACCATCCGCGCCCTTCGACATAAGCGACAGTGGTGTTGCCTTCATCAATTCCCGGATCGCGTTTTGCCCCGCGGAAGTACGTCCACACCGCCAGCTTGTTGAGCTGCGGATCCTTCACCCGCCAGCCTTCGCGCGCCGTCGCCACCTGCTCGCGTCCCGAGCAATCAATCGTCATCGGCGCAAAAAACTGCCGCGCTTCGCCATCCGGCCCAAGCGCCTCGACGCCGATCACCCGCCCGCTGTCATCCTTGAGCACGCGCTTCACCGCCGTCTGCTCGCGCACCTCCGCGCCCTTTGCCTGCGCGTTGTTCAGCAGCATGAGATCGAAGTCCGCGCGCTCCACCTGCCACGTCGTCGAGCTAGGGTGATCGTAGTGCTGGAAAAAATAGAACGGCTGCGATTGGCGCCCGTCCGGCGTCACAAACTGCACGCTGTATTTTTTCGTGTAAGCGATGCGCTCCATCTCCGGCACGAGCCCGAGCCGGTTCAGCGTGAACCAGCAGAACGGCATCAGCGACTCGCCGATGTGGTAGCGCGGAAACTTTTCCTTTTCGAGGATGAGCACCCGCCGCCCTTTCTCCGCGAGCAGCGCGCCCGCGGTGCTCCCGGCGGGGCCGCCGCCGATGATGATGACTTCGTAATTTGCGGTGTGGGTCGGGGTGTTCATACCGAACGAATTCGCGTGGCGGAAAATCACGGACGCAGGACTTCGACGATGCGCGCCAGCACGCGGTCGCCGTCGCCGAGCAGCACATTGCTGCGGCCGTAAAGCGTATGCGCGCCGACGAGCCCGAAGTGCGCGTCCATCGCCGAGTCCGGCGCGAGTTTCAAAAACGCGCGCGGCTCGCTGCGGTAGCGCACGCCGTGGCAGTTGAGCAGCCCGCCGAGCGGCTGCCTCCCTTCGAGGATCTGCGCGCGCAGCGGTTCATCGAAAGCGGCGAGATTGATTTCAATCGCGCCGTACTCCACCGGCAGCCCGCTGTCGGCTTTGCAAAGCAGCACCTCGCGGCGGTATGCGTCGCCGCTCGTTTCGCGATGCAGCACGCGCAGCTTCATCGGCGCGCGACGAAACTCCTCCAGCCGCGAAGTCATGTCGCCATGATGCACGAGGAGCGTGCGATACGGCTCCGGCATCACCGCGCCGTCGATGAACTCGCAGGCCGGCAGCGCGTGACCAGCCGCGCGGCAAAAATGCGAGAGCGGAAAAAGCAGATCGGTGCTCGGCTCCGCGGCGATCATGTGTAGCGGGCGTTTTGATGCTGCGGCAGAAAGAACGCGTGCAGGATCACGTCGATCTTGAGCAGCGCCTCGCGTGTGAGCACGAGCCAGTCGCCTTGCTCGGAAAGCAGGCCGCGGCGTTTCAGTTCGGCAAGTTGCTGATTGAAGCGTTCGGCGACGACCACGTCGAATTTTTCGCGGAAATAACTCTGGCTTACACGCCCGAGTTTGAGCTGCAAAATCAGCTCACGAATCATCCGCTCCTCCTCGGTCGTGACCAGCGCGCGCCCAATGGGCAAATCGCCGCGCTGCACCGCGGCGGTGTAGGTTTCAAAGTCGGGGAGGTTTTGGAAATGCACGCCCGCGACGTGGCTGAAACTCGCGACCCCCAGCCCGAGCAAATCCGCGCCCTGCCACAGCAAATCGCGGTAGAGAAACGTCGTCTTCTGCGGATCGCGCACCGCGGTCGTCGCACTCGTCACCGTATAGCCGGCACGCTCCAGCGCTGAGAAAGCCTCGTCCACCCAGCGGCGTTTCGTCTGCCAACAGGCGACAGGCGCGACGAGTTTCCCCTCGGCCTTCATCTGCTGGTAGATCGTCGTGTTGTACGGGATTTCCATCTGGTAGATCGTCACCGAGTCCGGCTGCAACTCGATGGTCTTGGCGATGTTCCGCTGCCAGTTTGCGTCCGTCTCCTCGATCATCCCCGCGATGAGGTCGATATTGATCTGCGGAAAGCCGATCTTCCGCGCGAAGTCGTACGCGCGGTAAATCTCATCCTCCCGATGCGCCCGCCCGTTGATCTCCAGCAGGTGCTTGTCGAAATTCTCCACCCCCAGCGAAAGCCGCGTCACCCCGATGTCGCGGATCGCGCTCAGCTTCGCCTCCG
>JAYWEB010000079.1:0-5462 GCA_043779575.1 Chthoniobacter sp.
CCGCAGCAAAGCCTCCAGCTCAAATACGAAAACTTCACCGCCCGCTACGCGAACCACGCGCTGGTCAGCGTCGGCGCCGAGGAGGTCTATCTCGATTTCACCTCCGGTATCGTCGCCGACCGCCCCGGCGTGTCCGTGATGCCGATCCACACGCGCATCGCCATGACGCCCGCCGGCGTCGTCCGCCTCGCGCAGCTCCTCCAGCAGACCACGGCGAACTTCCAGGTCGTCCAAATCCCGCCGCCCACGACGCCGCCCACGCCCGTCGAGCCCGCGCCGATCGAAGACAGCAAGTAAACCCCGGAGCGCGGCCCGAGCCGCGCGCCCAACCACTAACCGAACCCGCCGGTCAGCGCGCGCAAACGCCGCTGATCGGCGGGTTCGTTTTTTTGCGCGGAGCGCGCCCCGTCCGCACTCCCCGCTTGTCACCCACCCCGGCATCCTCCACCTTCCGCGCACTATGACGCAGAAAAACTCCGGCTGTCTTTGGATGCTCGCAGGCTTCGGCCTTTGTCTCGGATTGCTCTTCCTCGCCTTGGTTTTCGCGGTCGGCGCGCTCGGCATGCGCAATCCCGTCAAAGCGTCCGCCGCGAAATTCGAGGAAACCATCGTCGTGGACGCCAAGCCCCAGGGCGACGGCAAGGATGCGCCCGGCAAGATCGCCCTCATCCACCTGCGCGGCATCATCAGCAGCATGGAGCCGGGCTCCGTGGGCGAGACGATGGTCGATGATCTCAAGCTTCAGCTCGAACAGGCCGCGCTCGACGAAAAGGTGAAAGCCGTCGTGCTCCATGTGGATTCCCCCGGCGGCGAAGTCACCGCCTCCGACGTGATCTACAACGCCGTGTGCAAAGTGCGCGACGGCGGCTTCGGCACCGCGGGCAAGAAACCCGTGGTCGTCTATATGGGCTCGCTCCCCGCGTCCGGCGGCTACTACGTGGCCTGCGGCGGCAGCCATCTCATGGCGAATGAAACCACGCTCACCGGCTCCATCGGCGTCATCATGCAGACCCTGAACTACCGCGAACTCATGGGCAAAATCGGGCTCCAAACCGTCACCTTCAAAAGCGGCGCTTTCAAAGACATGCTCAGCGGCTCCCGCGAGATGCGGCCGGAGGAAAAGGAATACGTGCAGAAGATGGTCATGGACACTTACGGAAAATTTGTCGGCATCGTGGCCCGCGAGCGGAAACGCGACGAAGCCGAGCTGCGCGCGGGCCTCGCCGACGGGCGCATCATCTCCGGCCGCGACGCCAAGGAAGCCAAGCTCATCGACTCCCTCGGCCAGATCGAAGACGCCTACGCCAAGGCCATGGAACTCGGCAAAGCCAGCGGCGCGGCCATCATCCGCTACGATTCCCCGTTCCACTTCGGGCGGCTCTTTCGCATCCTCGGGCAGAGCGAAAAAACCAGCGTCGAGATAAACGTGGTGAAATCCCTCATGCCGAAACTCGAAGCCGGGCGGCTCTACTTTCTCCCGAGCTTCTACGCGCCCTAGCCCTTGCGGCCGGAAGGTATCAATCACGCCACGCTCGGGCTCGGCTTCGCCGCGCTCGCCCTGGCCTTGAAGGTGCAGGCACAAATCGTCCGCCGCATCCGGACGGATGGCGGCCAGGTGCGGACGGACGAGTGGCGCATGCCGGACGCGCTCGTCGCCCTCGTCCTCGCGGTCGCTTTTGTCGCCCTCGGCATCGGCGCTGCCCTGCGCCGCGGCGGAGCCAGCGAGGCGGTTAAAATCGAGCAGGTCCTGCCGGGGTCGCTCTTCTTTCCCGTGCTCGTCGTCGGCGTCGCCGCGTTCCTCCGCTACCGCGGCCTCCGCCTCGTCCCGGCGCTCGGGCTCGCTCGCCTCGGGCCGGGGCGCGTCATCGGCTGGGCGCTCGGGCTCGTCCTCGTCGCCTTTGTCTTCGCCGGGATGGCGAATGTCCTGACGCTCGCCGCGCTCCAGGGAAAGGCCGAGCAGCAACCGCTCGTGAACCTTTTCCGCGACGTCGCCCAGCGGGGCGACACCGCCGCCATGGCCAAGATTTTCTTCGCCGGCGTCATCCTCGCGCCGGTCTCCGAGGAGTTCATCTTCCGCGGATTTTTCTACGCCGTGGGCAAGCGCTACCTCGGCCCCCTGGCCAGCGGCTTCGCCACCGCGCTGCTCTTCGCCGCCTTCCACCTCAGCCTCACCGCCGTCGCCGGGCTCTTCACCCTCGCCGTCTGCCTCACCCTCGCCTACGAGCGCACCGGCTCGCTCCTCGTCCCCATCGGCATGCACGCGATTTTCAATTTCACGAGTCTCTGCGTCGTCTGGCTCAGCGCCAAAGGCGGCGTCCCCACCCCGTGAAACTCTCCGACCTCGGCGAAAACCGCGTCGTCGCGCAGCTCACCCGCGCCCTCGCCCTCGGCGCGGATGTCCGCGTCGGCGCGGGCGACGATTGCGCCGTCATCGGCCGTCCGCGCGACCGGCACTGGCAGTTGTTGAAAACCGACGCCGTCATCGAGGGCGTGCATTTTCTCCCGGACGAAAACCCGCGCCGCATCGGGTGGAAAGCGCTCGGCCGCGCCGTCAGCGACATCGCCGCGATGGGCGGCCAGCCGCGGCACGCGCTCATCACCATCGCCGCGCCACCCGCGACCAGCTTCGCCCGGGTGCGCGGGATTTACGCCGGGCTGCGCCAGTCCGCGCGGCGCTTCGGCGTCAGCATCGTCGGCGGCGAAACCGCGCGCTCCCCCGGCCCGCTCTTCCTCAACGTCGCCCTCACCGGCACCGTCGAGCGCGCCCGCTGCATCCTCCGCTCCGGCGGTCGCGCGGGCGACGCGCTCTACGTCACCGGGCGGCTCGGCGGCTCGCTCGCCGGCCACCATCTCCACTTCATCCCGCGCCTCGCCGAGGCCCGCTGGCTCACCGCGCATTTTCCGCTGCGCGCCATGATGGACCTCAGCGACGGCCTCGCCGCCGACCTGCCCCGCCTCGCCGCCGCCAGCCGCTGCGCCTTCGCCCTCGAAGAGTCCGCCATCCCGCGCACCAAAGGCTGCACCACCGCCCAAGCCCTCACCGACGGCGAAGACTACGAACTCCTTTTCGCCCTCGCGCCCCGCCACGCCGCCGCGCTCGAACCCGCGTGGAAACAGCACTTCCCCCGCCTCGCGCTCACCCGCATCGGCGCGCTCCGCGAAAAATCTGAAATCAAAAATCTGAAATCTGAAATCCCAGATGCCTTCGATCATTTCCGCCAGCGTTGACCAGACCGTCGCTCACGGCCACGCCGTCGCCGCCACGCTCCGGCGCGGCGACGTGCTCGCGCTCAGCGGCGAACTCGGCGCGGGCAAGACGCACTTCGTCAAAGGTCTCGCCGCCGGGCTCGGCGCTCCGGTCAGCGTGACCAGCCCCACTTTCACGCTCCTCCACGAATACGTCGGCGGGCGGCTCCCGCTCTACCACTTCGATTTCTACCGCCTCGCCGACGCCGACGCGGCGCTCCGCATCGGGCTCGACGAATATCTTTTCGGCGACGGCGTCTGCGTCATCGAGTGGGCGGAAAAATTCCCCGCACTCCTCCCGCCGCACACCCGCTGGCTGCGCTTCACGCAGCGCGACGACGGCGCGCGGGTGATCGAAGAATCCGCCGCCCCATGACCATCCTCGCCATCGACACCTCCACCCATCACGGCACCGTCGCGCTGCTCGTGGAGGGCGAGCTGCGGCTCGACGAAACCTTCACCGCCGACCGCCGCACCAGCGCCGCGCTCTTCCCCGTCCTCGAGCGCGCCCTCGCCGCCGCGCCCCGCGTGGATCAAGTGGCCATCGGCCTCGGACCGGGATCGTATGCCGGCGTCCGTATCGCCATCGCCGCCGCCATCGGGCTAAAGCTCGGCCTCGGCGCGCAGCTCGCCGGCCTGCCCTCCGTCGCCGCGCTGGCCACGGACGCGCCCGCCTACCTCGCCATCGGCGACGCCCGGCGCGACACCTTCTACTTCACCCGCGTCGAGGACAGCCTCTGCGCCGCCGGCCCGCTCCTCGCCACCGCCGCCGAACTCCGCACGCTGCTCGCCGCCCACCCCACGCTCCCCGTTTTCACCAGCGTCCCGCTCCCCGCTTTCCCCACCGCCGAAATCGCCCTCCCCTCCGCCGCCCGCCTCGCCCGGCTCGCGCACACCGCCCGCGGCATCACCGCCACCGGCGACCTCGAACCCATCTACCTCCGCGAGCCGCACATCACGCAGCCGAAGCGATGAGTGATGCGCCGCCGCCATACCGCGGGCGGCTCGCGCCGTCGCCAACCGGCTACCTGCATCTCGGTCACGCCCGCACTTTTTGGATCGCGCAGAGGCACGCGCAAGCCGCCGGCGGCGCGCTGATCCTGCGGAGCGAAGACCTCGACCGGGCGCGTTGCCGGGCGGAGTTCCGCGCGGCGATGCTCGATGATCTGCGCTGGTTTGGGCTGCGCTGGGGCGAAGGCCCGGATCTCGGCGGGCCGCACGCGCCCTACACGCAGAGCGGGCGGATGGCGCACTACGCGGCGGCGTTTGCAAAGCTGCGCGCGCTCGGCTGCATCTACCCCTGCGCCTGCTCGCGGCTGGACGTGCTCCGCGCGCTCGGCGCACCGCACGCGGGCGAGGACGAGCCGCTTTATCCCGGCACCTGCCGCCCTCCGCTGCGCGGGAAACTCGAAACTCGCAATCCGCAATCCGACACTCCCAGGGCGGGCGTGAATTGGCGCTTCCGCGTGCCGGATGGCGAGACGATCACTTTCACCGACCGCGCGCTCGGCCCGCATCGCGAGACTGCGGGGCGCGATTTCGGGGACTTCCTCGTCTGGCGGAAGGACAACCTCCCGAGCTACCAACTCGCGTGCGTGGTGGATGACGCGGCGATGGGCATCACCGAAGTCGTGCGCGGCGCGGACCTGCTGACCAGCACCTGCCGCCAGCTCCTGCTCGACCGCGCGCTCGGCCTCGACGCGCCCGCTTTCCACCACTGCGCGCTGCTGACCGACGTGAGCGGCATCCGCCTCGCCAAACGCGACAACGCCACCAGCCTCCGCGGCCTGCGCGCGAGCGGCGCGACGCCGGAAGAACTGCGCGCGCAGTTTTAAGGCGGCGGATGAAAAAAGCAGCAGCCCGCTGGCGGCGGTGAGCACGGGAGGGTGAGGACGAAAGCCGAAAGCCGGCCGCGCCTCAGAGGGCGTCTAAGGAAACGCTGGGTAGTGGCCCAGTTTGAAAAAACACGGTCATTCTGAACGGAGTTTCGCCGCGGGCGAAGGCGGGCGGGAATGGCGTGAAGAATCGCTGACTGTAATGGGCGGAGGCGGTGGGAGTGATGGCGCGTACCTCTCACCAGACCGCCTCTGCCCGCGTACCGTCAGCGATTCTTCACTGCGTTTCGCCCCCGCCTGTGCCCGCGGCGAAACTCCGTTCAGAATGACCGCGTGGATTTCCCCCCCCAGCTACTTCGCCACCAACTGCTCCCGCACCCA
>JAYWEB010000080.1:0-2173 GCA_043779575.1 Chthoniobacter sp.
ACCTTCCTCGTCTTCGCCGACTACTGCCGCGCCTCCATCCGCCTCGCCGCGCTCTCCGGCCTCGGCACGATTTACATCTTCACCCACGACTCCGTCGGCGTCGGCGAGGACGGCCCCACGCACCAGCCCGTCGAGACCGTCAGCGGCCTCCGCCTCATCCCGAATCTCGACGTCATCCGCCCCGCCGATCCCGAAGAAACCGCCGGTGCCTTCGCCGCCGCGCTCCAGCGCACGAACGGCCCCACGCTCCTCGCCCTCACCCGCCAGGCTGTGCCCATGCTCAATGAAGCCAGCGCCCAGACCCGCCGCGAAGGCGTCTTCAAAGGCGGCTACATCCTCGTCAAAGAAACCGGCGCGCTCAAAACCATCCTCCTCGCCGCCGGCAGCGAAGTGCAGCACGCCGTCGCCGCCGCCAAGACGCTCGGCGCAGGCGTCCGCGTCGTCAGCGTCCCCAGCTTCCACCGCTTCGACGCGCAGCCGCAAAGCTACCGCGACGAAGTCCTCCCGCCCACCTGCCGCGCCCGCGTCGCCATCGAAGCCGGCGTCACCGCCCTCTGGTGGAAATACGTGGGCCTCGACGGCAAAGTGATCGGCATCGACCGCTTCGGCCTCAGCGCCCCTGGCGGCAAAGTCATGGAAGTCCTCGGCATCACCGCCCAGGCCGTCGTGGACGCCGCCCAAACGCTCGCCTGATCCGCCTCGAACCGGCTGCCGCCAGAGGCGCGCATGCTGTGGGCAAGGCGGCGTGCGACGGTGGCCAAGCGGCAGAAGCGGCTGCCGGGCTTTGAGTCAATTCGCAACTTTCCGTTTGTGTTTCAAATGAAGCGTCCTAGAGTCGCCGTCCCGTTTTTCCCGACCCATGTTTCGCTCACAAACAGAGATGAAGATTTTCTGCGGATCGGCGCATCGCGACCTCGCGCAGCGCATCTGCACGGGCATCGGCGTGCCGCTCGGCGATGCCACCGTGAGCACGTTTCCCGATGGTGAAACGTTCGTGAAAATCAACGACAACATCCGCGGGCGCGATGTTTTCCTCGTCCAGCCGACCTGTCCGCCGACGAACCAGAACCTGATGGAATTGCTCATCATGGTGGACGCCGCCCGGCGGGCGAGCGCGGCGCGCATCACGGCGGTGATCCCCTTTTTCGGCTACGCCCGGCAGGACCGCAAAGACCAGCCGCGCGTGCCCATCACCGCGAAGCTCGTGGCCAATCTCCTCACCGCCGCCGGCGTGGATCGCGTGCTGACGATGGACCTCCACGCCCAGCAGGTCGCGGGCTTTTTCGACATCCCGGTCGATCACCTTTTTGCCGCGCCGGTGCTCATCCGCTACCTGCGGTCGAAAGGCATCGCGAATCCCGTGGTGGTCTCGCCCGATGTCGGCGGACTGAAGATGGCGTCGGCCTACTCGCAGGCGCTGAATGCCTCGCTGGCCATCGTCGCAAAGCGGCGCATCAGCCCGACGGAAATCGAGGCATTGAACGTCATCGGCGAGGTCGAGGGGCGCGACGTGATCCTCGTGGACGATCTCACCGAAACCGCAGGCACACTGTGCAGCGCGGCAAAGATTTTGCAGGAACGCGGCGCGGCGAGCATCATCGCCGGCGTCTCCCACGCGGTGCTGTCCGACCTGGCGATCGAGCGGTTAAAAAAGTCCGTCATCGCCGAACTCATCACCACGAACAGCGTCCCGGTCCGCTCCGGCGACGGCTTTCCCATCACCACGCTCTGCGTCGCGGAACTCCTCGGCGAGGGCATCAGGCGCATCCACGCCGACGAATCCGTTTCCTCTCTCTTCCGCATCAACGAAACCGACAAAGTCTAAACTACCTATGGCCAAACAACTGAAAATATCCGCGCAGACTCGCCTCACCACGGGCCGTTCTGCGGTCAAGAAAATCAAACAGCAGGGGCTCGTCCCCGCCGTCGTCTATGGCGGTCGCGACAAGCCGATCAGCCTCACGCTCAACGCGCGGGAAATCACCACCCTGCTCGCTCATGCGACCAGCGAGCACGTCCTCGTGGATCTCGAAATCAAGGACGGCAACGCCTCGACCAACCGCCTCGCGCTGATCCAGGAAGTGCAGCACGACGCCATCCGGCGCGATGTGCTCCACGTCGATTTCCATGCGGTGCGCGCCGACGAGAAACTGCACTCCCAAATTCCCGTCGA
>JAYWEB010000081.1:0-5436 GCA_043779575.1 Chthoniobacter sp.
CTCTATCCGCCTGCGCCCGATCTCGCCGATGCGCTGCGCGTAACGGGGTGGAGCGATGCGGAGGTGTTTTGGATCATCAAAAACGGCATCAAGGACACCGGCATGTCCGCCTTCGGCTTGTCCGCCGATAATGACGAGCTGTGGGCGCTGACCGCGTTCGTGCGGCAGTTGAAGACCATGACGCCGGAGCAATACCAGACGATGACGGCGCGGTCCCCAATGAAAGAAGGCGCCGACCATGACAGTAAGCCCCGCGCGGCGGAGTCGGCGTCGCCGCAAAAGCACTAACCCGCAATCACCAGCCGGACAAATCCTCTGGCGAAGGAACGGTCCCTGAGCGTCGTTAGTTTGGCGCGCTGAAGATGAGATTCAAAACCCTGATCGACCCAGTCCTTCGCGCATCGCGGCTCCAATGTGAAATAGATCTGTAGGCAGCGCCGCAGAATGCTCCCCGTTGGTTTGGCCCAGTCGACAATTCCAATTGTTCCGCCCGGAACGAGAACACGACGCGCCAACCCAAGGGCGTGTATCCGGGTGTCCGCATCGAGATGGTGCATGACGAACATGAGAAGCACTCGATCAAATCGCTGTTCGCACTGAAAACTTCCAATGTCCGCGCGAATTATCGTCGCACCCGCTGCACGGCGCCGTGCGCGCTTGAGCATCGCCTGGGATCGGTCAATCGCGGTGACGCTTGCCCCACGTTTGATCAATTTCTCAGTCATCCCGCCGGTGCCGCAGCCCAACTCAAGAACATGATCGCCGGGGCGCACCTCAAACGTATCAAGCGCTTGCTCGCGCAAGCTGTCCCAACCGCCGAGCGGAAGAAAAAGCGCCGGCGCGCCCAAGTCATAGACGACCGGCAACAGCCAGGCAAACGAACCTTCGGGTCGCTCGGATTGAACGGAATCATCCCCGGTCGCGGTGGATTCATTCATGCCTCGCACTTCAGTGAAGGCACCTAGCGGATTGTCGTAAAGGCATATACTCCTATTTGTCCTCTGGTTCCCGCATCGGAACTCCGTTCAAATCGTGCCGCCGCGCAGCAATTGCGGCGTAAACTTCTTTGCGCGTTCGGTTGATTCCCCCCAATGGACGATGGTCGGGCAACGAATGCCAGGGCGTATACGATAGATTCTCACCGAAAGCCATCTGCTCGTCGGACTCAAAAGACTGCACTGGAATCCTGATAGTGGCAACTTTGATGTAGGGCGATGCGGCTTCATCCCAAAGCACAGTGGGGTCTTCCACAGGCATGGCTACGGGGTCGATCTGAATCTGAACGAGAAAATCGAAGCGAGCCTCGTGCGACATCAGGTGATCCGACATCGCAAGTCGGAGCTTATCCTTGGAATCCAATCTGGCCGCGGGTCGAACTCCGGTCAAATCGGGACGCACGGAAAACTTCATGGCTAAAGGCCCGAGTTTCGACGGCGTCGTGCTCCAATACCGAATTGCGAGCGGACTATCCGGCCTCTTTGCACCCGTCTGGCGCAGGAGGCGGTATTTGTAATCTGGCGAGAACAGAAACTTCAATCCAGCCGCACTCTTGCTGAAGATATTGCCCATGGAAAACCTTTGGAAATCCTTCATGAGAGGGACATAATCAGCGACGTTCCTGACAAAGAAAACCGGGTGGTCGATCATGATAAAATCCTGGGTCTGCGCGTGTTTTTCGGCAGCAAGGACCTTCTCGCCTTCAACGCCCAGCAATTTAATGGCCATCCCGTGGGCATCGGGCAGGCGATCATCGGACTGCTTGGCATTCGAAAAGCGTATCAGGGCATGATAAGAGCGCGACTCGGAAAAAACACCATGCCTCAGGTTTGCCGGCAGGTGTGGCTCGACTACAAAATCGGCGCGAACACAGCCATGCTGCTTCGGATGCTGACCACGCGGAACCGGGGTAAGCTTGCGATCGGCATGCTCCTGAACTTCGCGATGGATCGCGACGATTTGATCGATCTGATCCGCCTCGCCCGCTGGAATGAATTCCTCGCTCACGGCAAGGTGAACCGATTTCTGTTTCATAGGTATTGTGCTCATGCATCCCAGCAGGAAAGCACATATGACGATGGGCATGGCTTGGAGAGCCAAGCCACAGCCCATGCGGCCCAGACCGATGATGCCGAACTCCTTTTTATTTTTTCGCTTGGTTGTTTTATCACTCATGCAAGTTTCCTTGATTGGCTTCGGACACTAGCGACGCTGCTCCCTTCTCAGCCGGTCGCTCCCCCTTGATCTCCATCGAGAGGAAGAAGTTCAGCCGCGTGCGAATCGGCTTTTTTGCTATTACTGGTTTCCTTGTATGTCCCTCACTTCCGGATGATCTATTATTTGAACCAGGCTGCCAGCCAGCCTTTCATCTGCTCGATTTCCGCCGTTTGATCCTTGATCACCTTTTCGGCAAACTTGAGCAGTTCGGGACGAGTGCTCCTCTCTTTGACCAGCCCCGACATTTCCACCGCGACTTCGTGATGTTTGATCATCATTTCGAGAAACAACTTGTCGAACTCGGCGTCTTTAGCCGCTTCCAACTTTGGCATCCCTTCCATTTTCGTTCCGACATGTTCGCCGGCCATGATATCGGGATCCGCTTTGTGCCATTCCTTGAGCCATTGAGTCAGTTGCCCAATCTCTTGCTGTTGCGCCCCGATGATGCTGCCCGCGAGTTGGTTTAGTTCCGGGCGTTTCGTGCGATTGGGCACCATTTTCGCCATCTCGATGGCGCCACGATGATGCTCAGTCATCTGGCTGAGAAAACTTATTTCAAATTTTTCGTTTTTGAGTGGCCGAAGACTTGCCGTCATTGGTTCGCCGCCAGGTCTGCTGCAACTGGCTAGAAGTGCGAGGAGAACGCTGACTGCGCTGATGTATATTGATGGTTTCATACGGTTGCTTCAGCCTACGCCGGCAGGAACGACATCGCTATGGGGTGTTATCCCAGCGGGCGCGCTGACCGATCTTGGCGCTTATGGAGTCAACACCGACTACTTCTTGGGCAGGGCGCGAGACGAAGTGTGCGTCTGGATGATTTTCCACTCGTCACCGATCTTTTTTAGCACCGAAGTGGTGACCGCCTTCTTTTCGACGACCTTGCCGCTCTCCTTCAACACAATGCGGTAGATGTAGGATTCTGTAGCGAGCGCCAGAGGTAGCTCAAGGCGAACATCCACAGCGTAGTCGCGATAGGAGAACTCCTTGAATTCCGCCAGTTCCGGCCCGATGTGGTGTTCCAAGTAGTGGGCATAAGTCCCTTCGACGCCGCCCGACTCAAAGACGGCGGAGTCGGCGGTGAAGAGGTCTTTCGCCTTGGCGGCGTCAAGAGTGGTGAGGGCTTGGTTGTAGGCGGCGAGCACAGATTTGGCAGCGGCTTCGTCGCCGGAGGGGGCGCCAAGAGCGACCGCGACAAGGGTGAATAATGGCAGCAGCAAGCGGAGTGTTTTCATAGGGTGGTTCAAGTTTTCTTGACGAGTGACATGCCGCACTTGGGGCACTTGCCCGGTTTGTCCTGCACGACATCGGGGTGCATGGGGCAGGTATATTGCGTAATGGCGGTGGGTCCGCGGTCACTGCGGCTGCAGGCGGTGAACGCCAGGACAATGGCCAGCAGAGAGAGAGGAAGGAGCAATAGTTTTGTCATGGTTAGGGATTTCATGTTGTCAGCGTGCCGGGCTGGCGGCCTCAAGCCGCCAACCCGGTCCGCCAGCCGCGTGCAATTCTCGCGTTCAGTTTTCGGGTTTATTTTCTCCCCTCCATCATGCTGCCGAATTGCGCCTCCAAGACCTTGATGAGCCCGTCCAGCTTCTTCAGGTTCGCCTCGGTCTTGGCCTGGTCGTTGGCGTCACCGGACTCGTCGAGGTCGCCAGCGAGCTTGGCGATGTTTTTCGCCGTGCCCTCCACCTGTTTCTTTTTATCGGCGGTGGCTTTGGCCGGCAGCGCGTTGGCCAGGTCGCGGATAGCGAAGGCGTGATGATGCACATCGGCCAGTTTCTTGTTTTTTACCGTCTCGGCGAGTTCCATGTGATGCTCGTGAATCGCCTTGAAGGTGCCTTCAACGGTATCGGGAATCTTCATCTTGGCTTCACTCTTTTCCCCCTCGGCAGACGCGCGGGTTGCTCCGAGGCTCAATAAACCGATGGCAGCGCAAAGCCCCATCGCCAGTAATGCTTTCGTTTTCATGCTATTTGTTTTTGGTTGCTTCTCCAACACCGGACGTGACACCGGACTCTGCCAAGGTGGCAGGGGCGTCTTGTTTATGATGTTGAGGAAAATCTTTTGGGCTGCGGCCCGACCGGGCGAGGTTGGCGTCCAGCGGGTCGGTTTCATCGCGGGTAATGTATTTCTCGGCGGCCTTGCGACCGAATTTGAAGAACACGGCGGGGGTGACCGCCATGTCAAGGATGGTCGAGCTGACCAGGCCGCCGAGGATGACCACCGCGACCGGGTAGAGGATTTCCTTGCCGGGCTGATCGGCCGCGAGGACCAGCGGGATGAGAGCGAGCCCGGCGGTGAGCGCCGTCATGGTCACGGGCACGAGCCGTTCGAGCGAACCGCGGACGATCATGTGCGCGTCGAACTTCTCGCCTTCGTGCTCCATGAGGTGGAGATAGTGCGAGATCATCATGATGGTGTTGCGCGAGGCGATGCCCGCCAGCGTGATCAGGCCGACGAGTGTCGCGATGGACACCTTGCCGACCATGAAGTAGGTCAGGACGAGCGCGCCGATAAATGCCAGCGGGATGTTCAACATGATCTGCCCGACAATCATCCCGGAGCGGAAATGGGAATACAGGACGAGGAACACCATGCCGAAGGTGAATACGGCCAGCAGAGCGATGATCCGCGTGGCCTCCTGCTGGCTTTGGAACTGGCCCTCGTAACTGACAAAGTAGCCCGTTTCGAGGTGCAGTTTCTCGCCGAGCGTTTTCTGGATTTCGGTCACCACGGCACCAAGATCGCGGCCCGAGACGTTCGCTGACACCGCGATGCGGCGCTGGACATCCTCGCGGTTGATGAGATTGGGGCCTTTGCTTTCCCGCACATCGGCCACGAGATAGAGCGGCACTTTGCCGCCCACCGGTGTATCGATCAAAATATCGCGGATTGTCGCGGCGTTGGCGCGGGAGGGTTCTTTCAGCCGCACGACCAGGTCATAGGTGCGCTGACCTTCGAGAATGTCGGCGACCACCCGCCCGTTCAGCGCGGTTTCGAGCAGTTCGTTGAGCTGGCCCGTTTGCAGCCCGTAGGCGGCGGCCTTTTCACGGTTTACCTGGATTTTCACCTGATCGATCAGCACCTGTTTTTCGGTCTGGAGGTCCACGAGCCCTGGGATGCCCTTCATCGCCGCCTCGGCTTCCGCGGCATAAATCCTCAGTTTGTCGAGGTCGGGGCCAAAGATTTTGACGGCAATCTGGGCCCGGACCCCGGAAAGCA
>JAYWEB010000082.1:0-13618 GCA_043779575.1 Chthoniobacter sp.
CAGCCCGCACCCGGTTTTTTCGGCGACCTCGGCGGAGTTTGGTCGCGCCGCGGGGTCATCTGGCGGCTGGTGCCGAAAGGCGACAAGCTGCGTTTCGGCAGCGCGGTCGCGATCATGGCGCTCGTCGCGCTCATCGAGACCGGCATCGCGCTTTTGCTCGGGCGGTTTTTCGACCGCGTGCTCAAGCTCACCGGCCAGCCCGCGGGGGAAATCCTGCGCTACGCCACCTACTCGCTCGGCGTGCTCGCGGGCGCCTACGTTTTCAAAGAAACGCTGAACCTGCTGCGGCGCAGAATCGTCAGCCAGACGACCACGCGCATCGAGCGCGACATGACCGTGCGGCTCGTCGGGCACCTGCTGAAAGTCGATCTCGGCGCGCTCGCCAAA
Organism: Chthoniobacter sp.; assembly: GCA_043779575.1. Taxonomy (GTDB): domain Bacteria; phylum Verrucomicrobiota; class Verrucomicrobiia; order Chthoniobacterales; family Chthoniobacteraceae; genus Chthoniobacter. The sequence continues at coordinate 388 of JAYWEB010000082.1, forward strand.
GAGCGGGTCGGCGCGCTCTCCGGCCGCATTTCGCGGAGCGTCGAGGGCTACGTGAAATTCCTGAAAGTCAGTTTCACCGACGCCATTCCCGCCGTGCTCACCGCGCTCTTCGCGCTCGCCGCGGGCTTCTGGTCGGAATGGCGCGTCGGGTGCATCATGGCCGCGGTGGTGCCCATCGCGATCGGGCTCACGGTCTGGCAGGTCAGTTCGCAAAAAGGCATCCGCCTCGCGCTGATGCAGGCTAGGGAAGGGCTCGACGGCACCATGGTCGAGCAGCTCGGCGGGCTCGAATACATCCGCGCCGCCAACACCTACCGGCAGGAAGTCGTGCGCGTGGAAAACGCCGCCGAGGCGCGGCGCGCGCGCGAGCTGGCGCACCACCTCGCGATGTCGCGCTTCGAGTGGATGAAGACCGTCAACGAAAGCCTTTTTCACGTCGGCATCATCGGCTTCGCCATCGTCCTCGCCGCGCGCGGCACCGTGGAATACGGCGCGGTCTTCACCTTCTCGATGCTCTTCCTGAACATCATGCGGCCGCTGCGCGAGGTGCATCGCATCCTCGATGAAACCTACGAGAGCAGTCTCCAGGTCAGCGTCCTGCTCGCCATGCTCCAGCAGCCCGTGGACGAAAGTTTCGCCGTGACCACGCTGCGCCCGCCGAAGCTCGACGGCACCGTGCCGCTGCTCGAATGTCGCGACCTCGTGGTCGAGTACGACACGCCCACCGGCCCGCGCCGCATCCTCGACGGCGTGACGCTCGCCGTGCCGCAGGGCCAGACCGTGGGCATCGCCGGGCCTTCCGGCTCGGGCAAAAGCACCTGGCTGCGCGCGATGCTGCGGTTGCTCCACCCCACGAGCGGCGAAGTGCTCGTCGGCGGCGTGCCGATCAGCGTGCTCTCGCGCGAAGACATCGGCAAAAGCATCGGCTACGTCAGCCAGACGCCGTTCGTTTTTTCCGGCACCGTGCGCGAAAACATCGCCTACGGCTGCGGCGAAGTGACACTCGAACAAGTCCACGAAGCCGCGCGGCAGGCGCACGTCCACGAGGACATTCTGGAAATGCCGCAGGGCTACGACACGGCGCTCAACGAACGCGGCGCGAACCTCTCCGGCGGCCAGCGCCAGCGCCTTTCGCTCGCCCGCATGTTTTTGAAAAACCCGCCCGTGCTCATCCTCGACGAAGGCACCTCCGCGCTCGACAACATCAGCGAGCGCAAGGTCCGCGCCGCCATCGACCACGCGCGCCAGTCGCACACCGTCATCATGGTCGCGCACCGGCTGAGCACCCTGCGCGACACCGACCGCATCTTCGTCTTCGCCGAAGGCCGCGTGGCCGAGGAGGGGAGCTACGCGGAGCTGGTGGCGAAGGGTGGCGTCTTCGCCGAGCTGGTCCGCAGCGCCGAGGCCGGGTAAGTATTTTCCCATGCGTATCCCCACTCTCTCGATTTTCATTCTGACCTGCCTGCTCCTCACCGTGCAGGCCGCAGACACCGACTCGCAAAAATACGCGAACGCCCGCTTCGGCTTTGTGCTGACCTATCCGAAAGCACTCGTCGCAGGCAAGGAACCGGCCAACGGGGCAGGCCGCGAATTTCACACCAGCGACGGCGAGTTCAGCGTCCTCGCGCAGGGTCATTTTCTGCGCAAAGACGAGGGCGATACTTTCGACAAACGTTGGGCGGACGAACTGCGGGAACTCGGCGACACCGTGACCTACAAAAAGAAAGCGGCGACGTGGTTCGTGGTTTCGGGTGTGACCAAAAAGGGCGTCGAATTCTACCGCAAATTCTACGCGAAAGGTTCCAACTGGGTCGCGCTGGAAATCACCTACCCGCACGCGCAGAACAAAAAATACGACCCTTGGGTTTCCAAGATCGAAAAGAGTTTCACGCCGTTTCGCGAAGGTGACTTCGACCGCCACGACTGACCCGCCGCCATGAGCAATCCCGTCATCTTCGTCTGGCCCGGCGACCTGCATCTCGAATCCGCGGAGCGCCCCAATTACAAAACCGCGCTGTGGATGGCGGAGGAGGTGAATGAGCTGATCCGCCCGGATTTCGTGCAATTCGCCGGCGACAATGTGCAGCACGCGCGGGACGGCGAGTTCGCCCTTTTCAAAGACGTGTGGGGCCGACTGAAGATGCCGTTTCACGCGCTGGTCGGGGATCACGACGCGCACCACGATCCGGGTGCGGTGGCGCATCAGGCGCGACTGGGTGCGACCTACCACGCCTTCACCGTCGGCGGCTACCGCTTCACCTGCCTGAGCACAATGGAGCATCGCCCGCTCGGGATGACCGACGCGCAGTTGGTCTGGTTCCGCTACGAGGCGGATGCGGCGCTGGTACGCGGGGAAAAGATCGTCGTTTTCCAGCATCACTACCCGTTCCAGGTCTGGGAGGATTTCGGCAACATGCCGGGCATGGCCGCATGGCGGGAGATCGTGCAGACGCGGCCCATCACCGCGCTTTTCGCCGGGCACACCCACTACGGCCAGATCGCCAATGACGGGCATCACGTCTATGTCGCCACCCGTTCCATCGGCGATCCCGAGGGCGGGCCGGCGGGTTACGCGGTGGTGTATCTCGAGGGCGACGATCTCGCGCTGACCTATCGCAGCGGGGAGGACCGCGGCCCCGTCGCGCTCATCACGCATCCGCGCCGGCTCGTGCTCGCGACGCACGCCGCGCACATCGTCACCGGCCCGGCGGAAGGGCGCGTGCGCGGCTGGTCGGCCGCGGCGATCACCGCGGCGCGGGTGCGAATCAATGACGGCCCGTGGACCGAACTGCGCGCGACCGGCGAGCTGACTTGGAGCTTTCCCATCCCCGGCGACACGCTGGCGAAAGGCGAGCACACCATCGAAGTCTCCCTGACCGACGCGGATAACGCCGAGGGCCGGGACCGCATCACTTTCCTCTGCGACCGCTCCGGGCGCTACAACCCGTATCCGCAGTGTGAACCCGTGGTGCGGGAGACGAAATTCTGCTGAGACCTTCCGCTCGATTCGAGCTGCCTCGCGCCGCTTTGGCAAAAAGCGCCGACCTTACCAGGTGTAGTGGACCTTGTAGGTCACGACCTTTTCCTCATCCGCCTTCAGCGGGACGCGGAACTCGATGGTTTGCGCGTTGGTCTTCTCGAACTCCTGGCTCTTCTCGGCGATCGTCCAGTTAGTCCAGCGGAAGAGGTGCTCGACGACGCGGATTTCCGCCGCCTCCTTCTTCCGGTTACGCACTTTGATCTCGAAGGTTTCGTCGAACATGTGGTTGCCCTCGTTGGCCTTGAAGTCGGTGCGCTTGCGCTCGCCCACGAGGTCGAAGCTGTCGCCGATGAAGAGCCGCACGAGTTCGTTCTTCGGCGTGTGGTCAATGTTGTTTTCGCCGACGAACTCGAGCTGCCGGTCCTCGTCCTGCGAGTAAAAGCGCACGCGCCCTTTCGGCAGCGGGATGCCGAGCTTGTTGGCCTCGGTGTTTTTGAATTCGCGATAGACGTTGACCTTCTTGCTGGACTCCACGCCGTAGTTCGGATTGGCGCCGATGTTCATGCCCACATGCCAGCCGCCGATGGCCGCGCCGTCGTAGATGTAAATGCGCTCGGCTTTGACCCCGGTGGCGCGGACGAACTCGACCTGCTTGGTCTCCTTGTCCCGCAGCGTGGCGGGGTGCGCGAGGGTGTAGAGGTGAAATTCGTCGAAGGCTTTTTCGGTGACGACGCGGGCCATATCGCCGTCCATGGCCATCCCCGTCATGCGCCCGCCAGACCAGCGCGCCTGCGGCTGCGGAGGCTGCACCTTGTTCACGTCGCCGGCCATGAGCTTGATCTTCGCGTCCTTGAAGCCGGTGCCGCTGTCATTCTTCATCGTGATCCAGCCGACGAAATCCACCAGCTCGCCTTTCTCCGGGGCCACGAGATTGTAGCTGGCCTCCCACGAGAAGCCCTGGGTGACGTAGGCGATCTCGGCGCTGATCTTCGCGGCGGCGGCGGCGTTGAGTTTCCAGGAAAGCGTGGGCTTGAGGATGTTGTCGTCGCCCAGCGAGGGGAAGATGGGCTGGCCGGGGAGGGAGAATTGCAGCTTGCCGTCCACCTCGATGATCGGCTGCACGGGCTGCCCGCCGGGGACGTAGCCGCTGCGGATGATTTTGCCGGGGATGGTCTGGTCGGGCTTGTTCGGCTCGTGGCGGATGAAGTCGAGCATCTTGCCCTCGAAGAAGGAAAGCAGCATCGGCTCGGAGACGGGATCGTTGCGGTAGTTTTGCTCGAGGATTTGCAGGGCGGCCTTGCCCGCGACATCGCGCAGGATGACGGAATCGGCTTCGAGCTTGGCGGTCGCGCCGCCGAAGCTGACTTGGTTGACGCCGGCCTTGAGGTCGATGGGCAGGGTGTCGCGGACGACGGCGAAGCCTTGGTTGTAGATGGTGAGCGCGGGATCGCCGGCCAAGGCCGGGGCCGCGAGGGCGAGGAGGAGGGCGAGTTTTTTCATGGGGATATAGGTATGGGTGAGACGGAATGATCGCCGGGAATCTTAGACCGACGATGCAAAAAGATTGTCAGAAGCGGGCGAGCGTCTGCTAGAAGCCGTGGCATGTCTGCCATCAAACGATTCCGGTCCGGCGTGCTCTTTGGCGACGAAGTCAAAGAGCTGCTGGATTACGCCAAGGCCCAGGAGTTCGCGCTGCCGGCGATCAACTGCATCGGCACGAACTCGGTGAACGCCACGCTGGCTGCGGCGCGCGAGGTGAATTCGCCGACGATGATTCAGTTCTCGAATGGCGGGGCGCAGTTTTTCATCGGGAAAGGGGTGAGCAAGGAGGCGCAGTTCGGGCCGATCCAGGGCGGCATCGCGGGCGCGCATTACGTGGATGCGGCGGCGAAGGCTTACGGGGTGCCGGTGGTGCTGAATAGCGACCATTGCGCGAAGAAGCTGCTGCCGTGGGTGGATGGGATGCTGGCGGCGGGCGAGGAGCTTTTCGCCCGCACCGGACAGCCGCTCTACAGCTCGCACATGCTCGATCTTTCCGAGGAGCCGCTGCACGAGAATCTGGAAATCTGCGCGCGGTATCTCGCGCGCATGACGAAGCTGGGGATGACGCTGGAGATCGAACTCGGCGTGACCGGCGGGGAGGAGGATGGCGTGGACAATTCCGGCGTGGAGGAAGCCAGCCTCTACACGAAGCCCGAGGAGGTCGCGCAGGCTTACGCGCTGCTCTCGAAGATCAGCCCGAACTTCACGATCGCCGCCGCTTTCGGCAATGTGCATGGCGTGTACAAACCGGGAAACGTGAAGCTCAAGCCGACGATCCTGCGCGACTCGCAGCAGCACATCGAGAAGACGCTCGGCACGGGGCCGAAGCCGGTGAACTTCGTCTTCCACGGCGGCTCGGGTTCGTCGCGCGAGGAGATCCGCGAGGCCATCAGCTACGGGGCGATCAAGATGAACCTCGACACCGATGTGCAGTGGGCGTTTTGGGACGGCGTGCGCGGTTACGAGGCGAAAAATCGCGACTATCTCCAAGGCCAGATCGGCAACCCGAAAGGGCCGGATGCGCCGAACAAAAAACAATACGATCCGCGCGTGTGGCTCGGGGCCGCGGAGGATGCGGCGGCGCAGCGGCTGCTCACTTCCTTCGAGGATTTGAACTGCCTCAACCGCAACGCCTGACCTTTTTCCGCCCGATGAAAACGCTCCGCCTGCTCCTCGCCACCCTCGCGCTCGCCGCGCTCACTTTCACCACGCAGGCGGCGGAGAAAGCGCCCGCGCTGCCGATCGCGCAGGCGCTGAAACTGGCGCAGGGTTATCTGCAACGGAACGATCCGCAGGCCGTCATCGTGGGGCTGACGCTGGAGAAAGCGGCGCTGCTCGGCGGGTCGTATCACTGGTATGCGAAATGGTCCGCGCCGATTCGCCGCGATGGCAAGACGGAGATCGGGCTAGAGATCGCCATGAATGGCGCGCTCACGCGGGTCGTGGGCCGCGGCGCGCTCGTCACGCCCTGACGCGGGCCGCGCCGCATGGAGTTTTTCGCGCCGGCGAAAATCAATCTGTCGCTCCGCGTGCTCGGGCGGCGGGCGGATGGCTTTCACGATCTGGAATCGCTGATGTGTCCGGTGTCGGTCGGCGACACGCTGGAGGTGACGCGGCGGGCGGCGAGCGGGCTGGAGTTTGTCTGCGACGACGCGACGCTGCCGCTCGGCGAGGACAATCTCGTGGTGCGCGCGGCGCGGCTTTTCTGCGGCGCGCGCGGGATCGAGCCGCACGTCCGCATCGCCCTGACCAAGCGCATCCCGCACGGCGCGGGACTCGGCGGCGGGAGCAGCGACGCGGCGACGACGCTGCTCGCGCTGGACCGGCTTTTCGACACGCACCTTTCGCGCGAGGCACTGGCGGCGCTGGCGGCAGAACTCGGCTCAGATGTCCCGTTCTTCATCTACGAAAGCGCCGCAATCATCCGCGGGCGCGGCGAGCGGGTGGAGCCGGTCGCGTTTCCCCACGCGCTGCCGCTGCTGCTCATCAAGCCGCCCTTCGGCGTGCCGACGCCCTGGGCTTACTCGCGCTGGAAAGACGCGCGCGAAATCCCGGGCGTGCCGTACGCGGCGCAGGCGTTTTCGTGGGGCGAACTGGGGAACGATCTGGAGCGGCCCGTCTTCGAGAAGCACCTCTTTCTCGCCGACCTCAAATGCTGGCTTCGCGCGCAGCCGGAAGTCGCCGGCGCGCTCATGTCCGGTTCCGGCGCGACGGTCTTCGCGGTGCTGCGCGAAAAGGATTCCGCCGCGCCGCTCGGCGAGCGCGTGACCCAGGAATTCGGCCCGGACTTCTGGCTCTGCGCCTGCGAGACGCTGGGCTAGAAAGCTGCGCGCTCAGCGCCATGCTTGCAGGCGGTAGCAGCGGGCGGGGGAATCGGTGGTGTCGGTGACGGATTTCGCGGCACCGTCGCCGACGCGGATTGATCCGGGGAGCGCGGTCCAGATGCCGCCGAGGATGGAGTCGGTGAAATCGACGTAGTAGTTGCGGCCGACGACGGTGGGGAACAGCAGCGTCACGGCAGTCCCGCCGGGGGCGCCGGGGTTCGCGGAGAGTTGGCTGAATTGGAGGAAGGATGAACTGCTGGCGGGGTTGGTGCCGGCCGCCCATTCGGCGGTGTTGGAAAAGCCGTCGTGGTCGCTGTCCACGGCGCGGTCGTCCACGCCGAGGGTGAAGGGCGGAGTTTCCTGGGAGTCGGGAATGCCGTCGCCGTCGGTGTCGAGGATGGGAGTCGTGGCGGCGACCACATTGGAAAAGGAGGACGAGCCGGCGGCGTCCGCGCGCACCCGATAGTAGTAGGTCCGGGCAGAACTGAGGCCCGTGTCCTGATGGGTGGTTTGCTCGGCGGCCAGGGTGAAAGTTTGCAGAGCGATGAAAAAATGGACGCTGGTGCTGCGCTGCAGAGTGAAGCTGGTTTCGGTGCTGCTGTTGTCCGACCAGTGGAGGTCCACGGTGCTCGGGGAGGTGGCGGCGGCGGTGAGGCCGGTGGGTGCGGTGGGCGTGGCGGCGGCGGCGGCGATGAGGACGTAGTTGATGCGGGTCGCCTCAACGGCGGCGCTGCCTTGGTCGATGGTGAGCCGACCATTGCTGACCGTGACGGTCTGCGTTTGCTGGACAAACTGCCCGGCGGCAAGGCTCTGCGCGTTCCAGAAGCTGACGCCTTCCACGTTGATCGTGTGCGTGGATGCATAGCCGTCGCCGATGCCGACGGTCACGCGGTAGCTCCCGTTGGGCACGCCGATTTCCCAGACGCCACCCGCCCCGAACTGGCAGAGCGTGGCCAGCCGGCGGTCGGCGGGTTCTTCGCGATCCCGCAGGGCGGTCGCATGGGTCACATTCCAGCCGTAGGTCAGGCCGTTGCCCCGATTTCCATAGGTGCTGCCGGTATCCGCGAAATAACCCACGGGCACGGTCAGGCCCGCGGGCTGGAAATTGATGCTGGCGGCGAAGGTGGCACCGATGGTGATGCTGACGACGCTGGAGGTCGTCGTCGCGCCGCTTTGGTCCGTGACTTTCGCGGTGAGCGCGTAGCTCCCCGCCGCCGGACTGGCCCACGCATAGGTGTAGGGCGAGGTCAGGTCTTCGCCGAGTTTCACCGCGCCGTTGAAAAACTCGACCTTGCTCACGGTGCCGTCGGCGTCCGATGCGTTCGCGGCGAGGGTGATCGTGCCCGGCGTGTTGAACCGGGAGCCGACGCCGGGGCTCGTGATGCTGACGGCCGGCGCGGCGCTGGCGGGCGGATCCTGCGCCGCGGCGCGCGCGCCGACCAGCGCGGTCACCCACGTCTGCGGAACCTCGCCGGGGGCGTTCCAATTTAGATCCTCGCTGTAGAACCAGACGAAGTCATCGCAGCGCCGCAGCGCGCGCTCGAGGGTGGTGCGCATGATGGTGGGATTCATGGCCTGGCCGCCAAACCCGTAATTGTAGAGGCCGAAGGACAGGCCGACCTTTTGCCCCCAGACGGGACGGAGATAGCCCGAGATGAATGGGCAATCCGCCGCGGCGGAGGCGATCTCCGTCTTGCGAAAATCGTAGGATCCCTGGAAGTCGGCGACGCTCCGGTAGGCATAGACCTCCCCGCCATCCACGAACCGCGAGCGGCTGTCCATGCCTTCGATCAAGCCGACGGAAAACGGCCCGCGCAGTTCATCCAGTTGCCAGTCCGTCTGCCCGCGGTGGACCGCGGCCGGCGTGCCGGAAAAGCTGGAATACGGCCCGTGAAAAGCCATGACGACGATCCCCGGATATTCGCTGACGATCGCCTGCATGACCTGCTGGCCGCGCAGCCGGGCTTGCGCGCGGTATTCATCGAGCGACTTCGAGAGGTCGCTGCAATCGTCCGGATAGTTGAAGAGCTTGCCGGCGTATTCCTCGTTGTCGAAAAAGATGCCCGCGATCCCTTTCTCCCGCAGCACCCTGGCGAGGAGGCGGAAGTTTTCGACGGTCGCGGACCAGTCTCCGAAAAAATCCGCGGGCCGATCCACGAAGACGAGGGCGAAGTTGTGGCTCATCCGGGTGAAGACAAGGCCGTTGAGCGGCGCGAAATCGGCGGAAATTTCCGCGTAGCTGCGAGGCGTTCCGTTCATGAGCACCGCACCGGTGACTGTGCTCAGGGCCATGCCGTCGAAGGGCAGCGTCTCGATGTGGGCAAAGTGGTCGCGCACAAATTCGGGCCGGGAGCGGAAACTGGCCTGCTGGGTATTGATCAGCAGCGGCCCGGCGTTCGCCGCGGCGGTCAGCGCGCCGGCGGCGAGGAGGGTGCGGAGGAGTTTGGGGAAAGGCATGATCGCCAGGTTTCGACGGTCCTGGGCGGCGGGAAATAATCAGATTTCGCTGGTTGCACCAGCGGGAATCAAAGTCGGCGCGCCCGCCTTTCGCCCAGCCTCGCCGTCGCAAAATCTTGACATCAGTCCGCGGTATTCCCTTGATCGCCACCCGCGGTTGGAGAGAAGAGACGTTCTATGATCAGATCTGACATCGTGAGACTTACTGCCCGCCTGTGGCTCGCGCTCGGGGCGTGTTGCGCAAACATGCGCGCGCAGGAGCCGGGGCCGGCCCCGCTCGAATTGCCGAGTCTGAACGAAGAACTGCGCGAGTCGGGTGCCGTGGAAACCTCCGGCGTGGAGGCGGTGGAATCGGCCTCCGAACCGGTGGCGGCGACCGGCGGGGAGTCGGTGCGTGCCAGTCGCTGGAAAGTTTCGCCGCGGCTCCTGATCGAGGCCACTTACGACGATAATATTTTCATCCGCCCAACTGGCAAAGTGGCGGATTTCGTTTTCACGGCCGCGCCGGGCCTCGCCATCGGGTTCTGGGACTACGAGGAGGAAATGGAGCGCTATTTCGGCCGCGACCGCAGCGCGGCCATCCTCGACAAAGGCGAGGGCAATTTTTTCGTCGTGGACTACACCGCCATCCTGCTCGGCTTTGCCCGGACCCGGTCGCAAAATGCGCTCGATCACGATGCGCGTTTCGACATCCGCTGGCGCGCGGAAAGGCTGACGCTGCGGGCGAGTGCGCACTTTGAATCCAAGTCCGAGGTGGACATCAATATCGGCGGACGCCTGCGCCGGACGGGCGTGGCGGCGGAGGTCTCCGCCGACTATCAGCTCAGCGCGCGGACTTCGGTTTCGGCGGGTTTCGAGAATGTGATCGAGGATCGGGACAGCTTCGTGCGGACGATCGAATGGCGGAATGAGGACTATCTCGACTACCAATGGACGCCGCTCGTGCGGGTCGGGGTGGGCGGGGCGCTCGGCCGACTGGAGGTGGAAGGCCAGACGGATCGCGTGTTCGAGCGGGTGCTCGCGCGGCTGGACTACGAATCGACGGCCAAGCTGGGTCTCGCGGCGCGCGGCGGGCTCGAGTTCCGCCAGACGGACAGCGCGTTGGGCGACCGGGTGACGCCGGTTTTCGACATCAAGCTGCGCTTCGCGCCCGCTGCGGAGACGCTCATCACCCTCGATGGCTACCGCCGCGTGAAACCCTCGATTTCGCAGCCCGACGAAGACTACACGGCGACCGGCGCCGGCCTGCACTTCGATCGCAGCGTCCGGACGGGGCTGCACCTCTCCATCGAAGGCGGCTACGAACACACGGCCTACCAAACTCCCAGTGGCCGCGCGCCGCGGGCCGACGATTTTTTTTACGCGCGGGTGGGGCTGCTCTACAACTTCGCGCACTGGGGCAATACCGGGATCAGCTACGAATACCGGCAGAAGGAATCCACCCAGGCGTCCTCCATTTTCGAAAACAACCGCATCACCTTTCAAGTCAGCCTCATCTATTGAGTTGAGTCTGAAATTTTGCTAGACGCCGACGATTACAATAATTATAAAGGTTTCCACTTTTATGGTTGTGATCCGAATTGCCACAGCTTTGACCGCACTTTGCTGCGCCGTCGCAGGAGCGCGCGCGCAGCCGGCGGCTGCTCCCGAAAAGGCTCCCGCCCCGTCTGCGGTGGCCGCCCCGGCGGGGGCCGGCACCGCCCCGAATTACGTCCTCGCGCCGAACGACCTCCTCGAAATCAAAGTTTTCCAAGAGTCGGAACTCGACACGACCGCGCGCATCTCCGCGGACGGAAAGCTGAATCTGCCGCTCATTGGCGAGCTGGCGATCGGCGGCAAGACCGTGCAGCAAGGCACGAGGCTGATCCGCGACCGGCTCGAGGCCCGGTTTCTCGTCGATCCGCAGGTCGCGATCCGGGTGATCGAACCGGCGAAGCGGCTCTTCACCGTGCTCGGGCAGGTGCAGCGGCCCGGCACGTATCGGTTTCCCGATCGCGAGACGCTGAATTTGATCCAGGTCATCGGCGTGGCGGGCGGCTACTCGCGGCTCGCGGCTCCGTCGCGGGTCACCGTGAAGCGGGTCGTCGATGGCAAGGAATCGGTCTTCCGGCTCGACGCCAAGCGCATGGCCTCCGACTCGACCACCAAGGCCTTTGAAATCGCGCCCGGCGACATCATCACCATCGGCGAGCGCTTGTTTTAGACTGAATCCGCCCATGCCGCGACCCACCGACAAACAGCCGGAATCGTCCCTCGCGACGGACCTGCGCGGGCTCTATTTCGCGCTCCGCGAAAAGCTCTGGCTGCTCGCCCTCATCACCGTGCTCGGGATCGCGGTCGCCGCCATCGTGGTGATGCGGAGCAAGAAAATCTACGCCGCCACGACCACCATCCAGATCGAAGAGGAGCGGCAGCGCGTCGTCCGCGCCGACACGCGCGGGATGGATGAGCGCTCCACGGAGGAGGAGATGAAAACGATCGTGCAGAATCTGGAAAGTTCGGCGCTCATGCTGCGCCTCGCGCGCCACCCGGAGCTGGCGGAGAACCCGGCCTTTCGCGCGCAAATCGCCGGCATCGATTCCGAGCCGCGACTTCAGGCCATCATGGGCGGGAAAATTTCTGTCAAAATCCGCCTCGGAACCCGCCTGATCGACATCACCGTGGAGGATGAAAACCCGGCGCTCGCGCAGAAAATCTCGCAGCTCGTGGTGAGCGAGTTTATGAGCGCGAGCTGGGAAAGCGGGGCAAAAAATTCGCGGGGGGCGCACGAGTTTTTGCGGGAGGAGGCCGAGCGGCTCAAGCAGACGCTGGCCAAGTCCGAGCAGGCGCTCCAGCGTTACAAGGAAAAGAATCAGGCGGTCTCGCTCGAAGAGAAGCAGAACATCGTCGTCGAGCGGCTCAAGGATCTGAACACCAAGGTCACCGCGGCCAAGGCGGAGCGGCTGAGGATCGAGGCCGACCGCGCGCAGCTCGAAAACCTGGCGGGCGCATCGGCCGAGCGCCTGCTCACGCTGCCGAGCATCGCCGGGGCGGCGGTGGTGGTGGAGGTGCAGCGGAAGATCGGTGAGAAAGAGGCCGAGCTGGCGACCCTCAGCCGGCGCTACAAGCCGGAGCATCCCAAGTATCTGGAGGCCGCCGGCTCGCTCGCGGAACTCAAGGCCAGCCGGGGCGAAGCCATCCTCAAGGCCGCCAGCCTGCTGACCACGGCTTTTGAAGCGACCAAGGCCAACGAGGAAAAACTCGGAACCGCCCTCCGCGGCCAGGAAGGCATCGCGCTCGAGCTGAGCCAGATGGCGATCCCCTACAAGTCGCTCGAACGTGATGTCGAGGCGGACCGCACGCTTTACGAATCGCTCGTCGTCCGGCTCAAAGAGACGGACGTGGCCCAGGGCGTGTCGCGTTTCGCCGTGCGCGTGGCCATGCCCGCGCTCCTGCCGGAGCGGCCCGTGAAACCGAACAAACCGCTGATTCTCCTCTTCGGCGCACTCGGGAGCCTGGCGCTGGCGGCGTCGGGCGTTTTGGCGGCGCACGTCTTGGACAGCTCGTGCAAAACCGTCGATCAGGCAGAGCGCCTGCTCGGCCTCGGCTCCCTCGCCGCCATCCCGAAACAAGCGCGGTCCGTGGTCGCCGGGAGCGTCCTCGTGAAAAAGCCGCAGTCCGCGCTGGCCGAGTCCTTTCGCACCCTGCGGACCAGCCTCCGCATCACGGGCCAAGACGCCGGCAGCCACGCCGTGCTTTTCGCCAGCGCCCTCCCCGGCGAGGGCAAGACCTTCTGCGCGATCAACTGCGCCGTCGCCTTCGCCCAGCAGGGCTTGCGGACATTGCTCATCGACGCCGACCTCCGCCTCCCCACGGTCGAGCGCATCCTCTTGCAAACTGAGGGTGCGCCGGGGCTGAGCGATCTGCTCCTCGGTCACACCCACCTGGG
>JAYWEB010000083.1:0-5408 GCA_043779575.1 Chthoniobacter sp.
CGAAACCGGCGTGCGCTCGGAGTTTCCGTTCAAGGCGGAAAAGCGCGCGTTCTGCATGTTCGAGTACGTCTATTTCGCGCGGCCCGATTCGATCATCAATGACATCAACGTCGCCCGCGTCCGCACCGCCATGGGCCGCGAACTCGCGCGCCTGCACCCGGTCGAGGCCGACCTCGTGGTGCCCGTGCCGGACTCGGGCAACTACGCCGCGCTCGGCTTCGCGGAGGAGCTGGGGATTCCCTACAACCACGCCTTCGTCCGCAACCACTACATCGGCCGCACCTTTCTCCAGCCCACCCAGCTCATCCGCGATTTCAATGTGCGCGTGAAGCTGAACCTCATCAAAGAAGCCGTCGCCGGAAAGCGCGTCGTCGTGGTCGATGACTCCATCGTCCGCGGCACCACCGCCCGCGCCCGCGTGGTGAACCTGCGCGAGGCCGGCGCGGCGGAGGTCCACATGCGCATCTCCTGCCCGCCGCACAAGAACGCCTGCCACTACGGCATCGACTTCCCCGACCCGGAAAAGCTCCTCGCCAACCAATGCACGCTCGACCAGATCCGCGACTACCTCGGCGCGGACAGCATCGGCTACCTCGACGTGCCCGGCATGGTCCGCGCGACCGGGCAGGAGGAGAAAAACTTCTGCCTCGCCTGCTTCAACGGCGACTACCCGGTGCCCGTCGATCCGACGCTCGACAAATTCATCATGGAGCGCCGCCAGGGCCGCAAAGACCTCCTCGTCGCCGACGAGCATCCGGAGCTGTTCGACAAAGTGTTTTAGAGCGCCGCCTCGGAGTGCGGCCGATCAAGATCGGACGGCAACGTCGTTTTCGTAAAGCATGCGCCCGCCGGAGCGCGGGAACGTCCCGCTACGGCATCGCCCGCACGTCGCCACGCTCACCGTGCAGACGCGGGCGAGCAGGGCGGGCACGGCCTCCTTGTGGTCGGCGAAGCGGTAGGTGTTGAAGCGCGCCGCCACCGTGGGGTCGCCGATTTTGTGTTCCTTCCACTGGTCGGGCACCCATTCCAGGCCGCTGCGGTTGCCGAGCTGGTAGTCCCACGCCGCGGCGGGGATGCCGTGGAACGTGGTCGTGGCGTTGATCTTGATGATGCCGGTTTCCTTCACGGTACGCAGTCGGGGTTTCTTATGGTGGCGGTGCTAAGCGCAGGAAAGAATTCCCAAGCCGAGGGCTTCTTCGCGAATCTTGGTGCCGATCTGCTTTTTGAGTTCTTCGATTTGCGCAAATTGGCCTGCTTTCAACCCAGCCTCAACGAGGCACTTTTTGATTTGCCACCAACCAACATCCCAGTGCTCGACCTTGTATTTGGCTGTGGGCAGGTCTTTGAAATCGCCAAAGAAGGCTTCGTAAAGTTCGCGGCCAAGCTCCAAAAGCTGGGCCTCGTCGCTGTCGAGTTTCCGGGAGTCCAGCCACTGCGCGATGAAGCGGTCTGCGGTATCGGAGGCGAGTGCGCGCGTGATCTCTGAGTCAGAGATTTTCCAGCCTCGCACCACGGAGACGTTGAACGGGAAGAAATGGTTCGTGATTTGGAAGGTCCCGCCTTTGTAGGCGACGTTTCGGAGCGAGGCGGTCTGGTTTGAATCGGCAAACAAATTCCAGACAGCACAACGGCGCACGAAAGCCGCGCTGGGTGTCGCAGTGGGCTGGAGAAATTGGTCGCGGTCGTTGATCCAGTTTTTGCGAACGTTCTTGCGGACGGCATGAACGATCATCGCTTTGTCAAAATTCCCCGGCACCACGGACAGCGCGCCCGCGCTCACATACGGGCCGGAGAGCAAGGCAACGTTGTTGTAGTTTTGCACGTCGTTGCCCTTGCACATGAAGGACGCCAGAAAGCCGTCGGCCACACGATCCCGGACATCTTGGTTGCCGTGTTTCACGGTGATGGCACCGCAGAGCGGCGGGAAAATCTCCGTCGCATCCGGGCGCGGAATCCATTTGCTCAAAAAGCCCGAACGATGCGCGGCGACGATCCGCCGGCGGCTCAGTTTGCTCGTGTCGTCGTCGAGCACGGCGACTTCGATGTTCTGCTTTTCGAGCTGCTTGGGCCTGGCCAAATCCCAGACGAGGAAGCCCACGGGAAAGGGATTCGCCTGCTTGGTCCCGGAGAAATTCGCGGAGGAAAACACGAAGCCGTCCCGGAATGTGAACTGGAAAACCTTGTCGCGGAATTTCTGATCGTTGTTGGCGTTGATGTATTTGAGCGTGGAAAAAAGACCGAGGAACGCCTGCTTGCCCGCAAACTCCTGGCGGATGCGGAAGAGGAATTGCGCGAAGAGTTCGCGCGAGACTTCACCAAGGCCCTGCTCGTGCATCAGCGGGCGGACTTTGGTGGTGCTCACGCTTTTCTTACTCTCACCGGAAGTGCCGGCTTTTTGTGATGTGGCGAACGGCGGGTTGATGAAGATGAGCCATTTGATTTCCGGGTCGGCCAGATCGCGCAGGAGGTTTTCCGGCAGGTTTCTCGTCTTGGAAAACAAGGACTGGATGCCAAAGACCGCCTCCACATCATCGTTCAGGTAGTCATACTTGAAGACCGTCGCCCCCGGAAACACCCGCTTGCAATGCTCCGAGTCTTCCTCGTGCAGCGTCGAGAGATAGATGCTCGGGTAGGCGTCCGCTGGCAGGAACCATTCGAGATTCCCCGTCCCGGCGGCCATGTCCCACAAGCGGTATTTTTTCGTCCACCACTTCGGGCCGACGACCTTTTCGAGATAGCTGTGCGCCTTGCGGGCAAAGGAAACCGGCGTGAAGAACTCGCCGGTAAAACGACGAATCGGTTCGTCCGTCAGGCGGTCCACTTTTGCCAGGATGTTTCGGCAGGCGGCGGCATCGGTGACTTTCTCGTAGTTCGACCAAAACCACTCGTATTCTTTCGGCAGGATTTTCTTCGCCCGCTTCTCATTCGGGCCGATGTGAAAGACGACTTTGTTTTCCGCACGGTTGTATTCCGAACGCCCTTGCTGGATGTCGCACAGGAAGTAACGCGAGGACTTCGTGCCGTTGCGGACAGCATCGCCAAAGCACTGATTCCAGTATTCGAATACTTCCTCGAAGTTTTCCTCGGTGATGAGTTTCTTCACCCGGAAATCGAACTCCGCCTGCGCTGTCCGGTGCAGCACGAGGCACTGCTCGAAAAGGGCATATTCGGCATCATTGAGGAGATCGAAAACCTTGATGGCATCGGTCTCGGCGCACGCGGAAAGATCCGCGAGCAATTTTGTGTCTGGCTGGCTGGGCGCGAGATCCCAGTCGTATTTGCGGTGTTACTGTAAAATTTCTGCCACTGGAGCGTCTTCGTAAAAAACGCCCGCTGCGAATCAGCGACGCAAATCACCGGTGGAATGACTTTCTCCGCATGGCCCAACCGCAGTCGCCGAATGTAATACATGACTTGCGCGAGCACCGCGGCGCGTGATGCGCGCTTCTGCAAAGAGCGCGAGAATTTGAACTCAAAGAAAATCTCCGGCGAATAGAGGTCATGGCGAAACTCCGTATCGTAATCCAAGCTGAAGTGCTTGGCGTAGGCGTGCTTCACCTCCTCCTCAGTTTTCGCTTTGAGGAGCTGCTTGCTAAAATTCGCAAATGCTTTGGTCATGGGAAACGCTCTGTCGTGTGTGGCGGGTTGTAGCAGTCGATTTCCTCGACGAGCAGGAGGTCGCGCGGGCGGGCGTAGGCGTTGATGAGGCTGACGCCGCCGCGGCGGATGGAGGTCTCCTTGGAACTGCCGCCGTAGCGGATGATGCGATCCACCTCGGAGCGGTAGGTGTGGATGGAGCCGAGATGGGACATGGACGACGCCATGAGATGTGCGCGGAGATGGCGTTGCGTGGCGAGAAAGATTCGCGTGTCGCGAGCGTGCATTTTCACCCTTCGCTCCGAAGCCGACGGCTTTGGAACGCACCATTGCCGGGGAAGCTGTGCTTCGTGGCCGGAGGGATTCATCCACCGGCGGCGCGTCTGCCCCATCTCCTCCGCGCCCACAGCGCCGCGACAAACCGCAAATTGCCAAACCCGCGCGCTGCGGGATACTGCGCGCGCATGAGCGCGCTCTCGAAGCACAGCCATTTCGTTTCCGTAGCGGAGTATCTCCACGACGAAGAACTCTCCGGCGTGAAACACGAGTATCTCAACGGCATCGTCCACGCGATGGCTGGGGGGACGCTCGGACACGACGCCATCGGCCTGAACGTGACGAGCGCCTTGAAAACCCGGCTCCGGGGAGGACGCTGCCGCCCACACGGTTCGGACGCTCTCGTCCACCTCTCCCGCCAAGACGACGAACGCTACTACTACCCAGACGCCTCGGCGACCTGCGGCCCCTTTGATCCCGCCGCGCGGGCGATCGAGGCACCCGTGCTGATCGTGGAAGTGCTCTCGCCCTCGACCGCGCGCCTCGACCGGACGGAAAAAAGGACGCGTATCTCGCGTGCGAAAGCCTCCGGCACTACGTCCTCGTGGAACCCGAGCGCTTGGAGGTGACGATCTACACGCGCGCGGCGGAGGGGTGGAAGATGACGATCTACAACGAACTGACCGACACACTCCCGCTGCCCGGCATCGAGGCGGACCTGCCGCTGGCGGAGATTTACGAAGGCTGAGCGCAGGTGGATGGCGTGCGGGCATTTCGGCGTGGCGACGACGAAGGATTGCGCTGTGCTCTGTCTCGCGGAGAAGTCGGACGACTACCGAGGCATCGTCGCGGCAATTTCCACGGACGATGAAGACCGCCGCCAAATCCGACTCGAAACGGACAAAGCGGACGCCAGCCGAGCATCGGCGTTGGCGAAAAATCGAGCGCGCGTTTCACGTCCGGGCCTTTGGCGAGGAGCTGGCGCGGATCAATTTCCTGCCGGAGAAAAAGCGCAAGGCGGCGGTGACGGAGATGCTCGACCACGCGCGGCGCAAGGGCGTGAAGCTCACGCGCCCCGCGCTCGGGGTGACGCCGTAGCGCCTCCGGTGGAACGACACAGCGAGCTGGCGGATTTGCCTGAATGCGCGAAAGATTTGGTCCACGAAAAGCACGAAAGGAGACGAAACAGCCGCCGGTTTTCGTGTCCTTTCGTGCTTTTCGTGGACCACACCCGCCCTTGACCTGACGGGTGCCACGGCTAGCCTCGCGGCCCTTTTCATGGCTGCAAATCCGAAATCCGAAATCCGAAATTCGAAATCAAAAAAAGCCTACGCCGCCGCCGGGGTGGATGTGGACCTGGGCAACCGCGTGAAGAGCGGCATCCACGCGCTGGTGAAGGGCACGCACGGGCCGGAGGTGCTGGGAAAAATCGGCGGGTTCGGCGGGCTGTTCCGCGCGAATTTCAAGGGGATGAAAGACCCGGTGCTCGTCTCCAGCGTGGATGGCGTGGGCACGAAGCTGAAGCTGGCCTTTGC
>JAYWEB010000084.1:0-5406 GCA_043779575.1 Chthoniobacter sp.
AAAGCGGACGCGGTGCAGATGAGCGAAACGGAGAGCGGGCGGAGGAATCGGGGAAACATAAATTTGGGAGCGCCGAGCATCGCGACCACGTCGGAGAAATCAACGCCCGAGCGTTGTGTCGTTGCATCGGGCTAGACTGGCGATGGTCAGGCGTGCGGCAATCCCCACCCGTGCCGCTTCCAAAGGCGAAGACATGGGCGTCGATTTCCGAAATAAAAAGGCAGACAGGCCGAACTGGATTCGTTTATCACCTTCGCTTGTGAAGCTAGTAATTGAGAATATCCGTTCGTTTGCCGACCATCACGAATACGACGTGCGTCCATTGACCATATTGGTCGGTGAGAACAGCTCGGGCAAATCGACGTTTTTGGCAGCGCTCGCTGCGGTATCGGACTCGGTATCATTTCCAGGAATAGCCGCGCTCAACAAACCACCATATGATTTGGGAACATTTGACACGATTGCTACTTACAAAGGCGGTCGTAGCGGGCGGGCCAAGGCATTCGCATTGGGCTACCGAGCCGAAAGTAAGGGAAAGGAGAAGGAGGCGTTGGGAGTCATCGCAACCTTTTGTTCGGAAGATGGTGAGGCGCGCGTCCGACAACTCGTTCTAACAGCCGGAAACATTGAAGTTAAGTTGACTTGGGAAAAAGAAAAGATCGCTACCCGTATCAAGGGTTTACGGGGTTCTGAAATAATCGAATCATCTATACCGGGTGGCCAGCAGCCATCGGCGATGAATTTGGCTTCTCTTCTCAGTTTTCTCCCCTCAGTCGTCATTAGCCTCCACAGGGACGAAAAAGTGACAGACAAGGGTTACCAACTTTATATGCAGCTTGAGCAGGCCGCGCATCAATGGAGGGAATCCGCGCCGCGAGCGACTTCTATCGCACCTATTCGCTCCGAGCCGAAGCGCACATATGATCGAATGAGCGATGAGTATTACCCAAGCGGAGACCATGTGCCCTACGTTTTGGCTCGGTTGCTTTTGCAAGGCGAAGCCGGAAAAGGGAAAAAGCTTCACGAAGCGTTAGTTACCTTCGGACACGATTCCGGGCTGTTTCGAGGAATCAACGTAAAGCGTCTCGGCAGCAAGGCGGGCGACCCATTTCAAGTCCAAGTTACGGTAGGCGGACCTTCCGTAAACCTTTCCGACGTCGGCTACGGGGTGAGTCAATCACTGCCGATTATTGTCGAGAGTATCCTGCGGGCAACGAGCGCGCGGATACTTCTTCAACAGCCGGAAGTGCATCTTCACCCTCGGGCGCAAGCAGCGCTGGGGAGTTTCTTTTCAAAGCTGGTGGCACAGGAGCACCGCCAGTTTGTGATCGAGACCCACAGTGATTATTTGATCGACAGAGTACGGCAGGAGGTTGCGGCGGGCACGTTAGCACCGGACGCGGTGAGCATTCTTTTTTTTGATCGTCCGCACATCGAGACGACGGTGTCAGAATTGACGCTCGACAAGCACGGTAACATCGAGAACGCACCGGAGAACTACCGCACCTTCTTTCTGGAAGAGGAACTACGACTGCTTGCGCGGGCCGAGGGGGAATGAAGCGATGTGCTTGATCGTGGATGCCAACGTCGCGGTGCAATTTTTCTGCACAACCGATCCCCATTCTGCCGATTTGAGGAACGCCGTCTTCGGGAAGGGCTGCTGCGTCGTTTACGGCGGTCACTTGCGCACGGAATACGAAAGAATAGAAAAAGCGCGGCGCGTAGTTCTGGCTTTGGATCGGGCGGGTAAAGCCCGCGCGATCCCAGACAGTCCGATTGAAAAACGTACGGTTGAATTGAAAGCTTCCGGCGTGCTGGATTCCGACGATCCGCACATTATCGCCCTTGCCGAAGTGAGCGGCAGTCGATTGTTATACTCCTTGGACGCTGCGCTTCATCGCGATTTTACCAACCCTTCGTTGATTAGCCAACCAAGGGGGAGGGTATATCAAGGAGGGGCCGGACACAGACATCTCGTAAAGAGCCACTGCAAAGGTTGTTGACGCGCGCGCTGTGACAAGCTGAGGACTTCGGAACGCACCATTGCCGGGGAAACTGTGCTTCGGGGCCGGGGAGATGAGTCGCGCTTTCAGCGCTGGCGCTGGCGATGCGGGTTTTCTGGGGCGATGCCCCAGGCTGGAATGAGGATGCGCCTTTGGCGCTCTGCGGAGACCCATTCCGCTCTGGCTGCCGTTCCCGCGTGCTCCCGACGCCAACGGCGTCCTCTCATCCCAGCCTGGGGCAACGCCCCAGGTGCATCGTCCACGCCCGCGCCAGCGCCACCGGCGCGCTTCATGCACCGGCGGCCCGTCAGTCCCAAACATA
Organism: Chthoniobacter sp.; assembly: GCA_043779575.1. Taxonomy (GTDB): domain Bacteria; phylum Verrucomicrobiota; class Verrucomicrobiia; order Chthoniobacterales; family Chthoniobacteraceae; genus Chthoniobacter. The sequence goes on from JAYWEB010000084.1 coordinate 2,326, forward strand.
GCGCTCATCGAATGCGACCCCGTATTTCGTCAGCACCCGCCGGTTCAGATTCATGAGCGCGCCGCCGGCATCGTAGGTCTCGGGTTGCCAGCTTGCGGGCGATGGATGAGCCGAGTCTTGCGACGGGCCAGGGTTCTGGCATCTTCGCGGCCATGACGACGATTGATGATTCAGGCCGCATCGCGGTGGACCCGGCGGTTTGCAACGGACGCCCGGTGGTCAAAGGCACCCGCATCGCGGTGCAGACGGTGCTGGAGTTTCTGGGCGCGGGCGACGGGATCGAGGACATGCTGGAGGAGTATCCCACGCTGACGCGTGAGGACGTGCTGGCCTGCCTGCAGTTTTCGTCGCGTCTGATGGGCAACCATTTCACGCTCCTCCAGGTGGCGTGAAGGGGTTTCTCTTCGACGAAAACCTGCCCCGGCGCATCCGCTTCACGCCTTCGCGCCCGGTGGTGTATGTGGAGATGCTGGGACCGAGCCCGGACGATGCGGCGGTGTGGGAGTGCGCGCGGCTGGGTGAACTGGTGATCGTGACAAAGGACGCGGATTTTTCCGACCGCATCCTCCTCGCGCAGCCGCCGCCGTGGGTGGTGCATCTGCGCATCGGGAACCTGCGGCGCGCGGATTTCCATGCGTTCCTCGCCCGCATCTGGCCGCAGGTGGAGGCGCTGCTGCCCGCGCACAAGCTCGTGAATGTGTATGCCGACCGCATCGAGGCGGTGAACTGACGCGGTCAGCCTTCCATGTTTCCGCCTCGTTCTAAAGCTGGGGGCTTCGGAACGCACCATTGCCGGGGAAGCTGTGCTTCGTGGCCGGAGAGATGAGTCGCGCTTTCAGCGCTGGCGCTGGCGATGCGGGTTTCCTGGGGCGATGCCCCAGGCTGGAATGAGGATGCGCCTTTGGCGCTCTACGGAGACCCATTCCGCTCCGGCGGTCGTTCCCGCGTGATCCCGACGCCAACGGCGTCCCCTCATCCCAGCCTGGGGCAACGCCCGACACCTTCACCATCATCAAACAAGGGGCCGCCGACAGCGACAGCATCCCGGACGACTACGAGATCGCCCACTCCCTGAACCGCAACAACGCCGCCGACGCCCCGCTCGACAGCGACGACGACGGCACCACCACCGTGACCCCGCCTGTGTCGGCGGGAAAGCGCTTCTACCGCATCGAGGTCACGGTCGCTCCGTAGGTGGAGAGCGGCGGCCGCTGATCGTAGCGCAAGCCTCTGGCTTGCCGTAGCGCAGGCGTCCCGCCGGCCTCAGCGCGCGATGACGGTGACTTCGCCGGCGGTGAGGCGACCGAGGGAGCCGTCGGCGTGGCGGAGGAGGAGGTGGCCGTTTTCGTCGAGTTGTTCGGCGAGACCCTCGGCGAGGGTTTCGCCAGCACGGACTTGGATCCAGCGGCCGAGGAGAAAGCTGCGCGCACCGGCTTCGGCGATGATCGCGGGGAAGTCGGCGGCGAGTGCGGGCAGGCGCGTATCGAGGGCGCGGAGAATGGCGGCGGCGAAGGCGGTGCGGTCGAGCGGCTGGCCGGCGACGGTGCGGAGCGAGCCGGCGGTGGCGCGGAGTTCTGTGGGGAAATCGGCCGGCTCGTGGTTGACGTTCACGCCGATGCCGAGGACGGCGAACGGGGAGCCAAGGGAGTCCGTGCCGCTTTCGGCGAGGATGCCGGCGACTTTTTTTCCGCCGAGAAAAACGTCGTTCGGCCATTTGATCGCGGCCTTTGCGCCGATGGTTTCATCAATCGCGGCGGCGACGGCGACCGCGGCCCAGGTCGTGAGGCGTGCCCAGTCGGCCAGCGGCAGCGCGGGGCGCAGGAGGAGCGAAAACCACAGCCCGCGATGCGAGGCCGAGGCCCAGCGCCGGCCAAAACGCCCGCGGCCCGCGGTCTGGTGCTCGGCGAAAATGGCGAGGCCGCCGGGCGTGCCGTTGCGGCCGAGCCGGGTGGCGAGGTCGTTGGTGGAATCGGTTTCGGCGAAGACGAGGATTTCGCGGATGAGCGCGCACGGGCCGAGGCGCGCGGTGAGGTCGTCGGCGATGAGCCGGTCGGGCGCGGCGATGAGCCGGAAGCCGAAGCCGGGGCGGTCCTCGATTTCAAAACCGGCGGCGCTCAACGCGGCGAGTCCGGCGCGGATGGCGGCGGGGCTTTCCCCGAGCTGCGCGGCGAGATCGCCCGCCGGGAGATGCACGCGCGTGTCGCGCAGTGCGCGGAGGAGGCGGGCGTCGAGCGGGGTCATGCGGATGGAGAGGGTGGATGGCGTCGCTCCGCGCGCCATGCGCTGACTGCGCCGCAGGCCCATCTTTTAGCGTGGCGCTGGCGCGCGCTGTGGGCATGGCGCGCGGAGCGACGCCATCCACCCCTGATCCCTGCGCCCCATGCGGAACTTGGTGCCTTTCGTGGACTCCTCATGCGAGCAGCTCCAGCGAGAAGTCGATGGCGGGCGCGGAGTGGGTGAGCGCGCCGACGGAGATGAAATCCACGCCGGTCGCCGCGATGTCCGCGACCGTCGCGAGCGAAACGCCGCCGCTGGCCTCGAACGGCACGCGGCCCGCGCCGAGCGCCACGGCTTCCGTCATCTGCGCGCAGGTCATGTTGTCGAGCAGGATGACGTCCACGCCCGTGAACGCGAGAAAGCGGCGCACCTGCTCCAGCGTGTCGGCTTCCAGCTCCACGCGGCGGCCGGGATTTTCCGCGCGGAAGGTGCGGATGGCCGCCTGCAACTGCTCCGGCGTGGTGCCGGCGGCGAGGTGGTTGTCCTTCACCATGACCATGTCAAAGAGCCCGCAGCGGTGGTTCACGCCGCCGCCCGCGACGACCGCCGCTTTCTCCAGCGCGCGCAGGCCGGGCGTGGTCTTGCGCGTGTCGAGGATGCGCGCCCGCGTGCCGGCGACCGCCTCGACAAAACGCCGCGTCAGCGTGGCCGTGCCGGAGAGGCGCTGGATGAAGTTCAGCGCCACGCGCTCCGCCGTGAGGATCGAGCGCACGGCACCGCGGATTTCGAGCACCGTGTCGCCTTTGGTCAAAGGGCTGCCGTCTCCGCGCACGACACGCACCGCGAGTTGCGGATCGACCCGGC
>JAYWEB010000085.1:0-5397 GCA_043779575.1 Chthoniobacter sp.
CTGGCCGAGGCCGCCGTAGTCGATCTGCGAACCGGGGATGTTGCCGAGAGAGGTGAACACCACGCAGATGCGGTCGTAGGTCGCCAAGTCGAAGCCGCCGGCGGTCGCGAGAGCGCGGGCATCGGTGTGGAGTTGGGCGTTCTGGCCGCCGGTCGCGTACGACACGGCGGTGCCGGGCAGGCGGTAGAGCGGCGTGATGTCGGTGGCGGCGATCGCGAGGGTGGCCAGTCCGTAGGAGCTCTGAGCGTAAAAATTGCTGATTCCGTTGGCGTTGGTAAAAAGGTCCAATGCCGTCGCCACGGAGACGGCCGCGCCGGGCTGGTCCGAGAAATCGACGCGAATGACGACGATTTTTTTCGTCCCCGTGCTCCAACTGGGTGGCGGACGTCCGGCGACGCCCGAGGTGCCCGGCAGGCCATTCGCCGCTGTCAGGATTTCGGGGCGCTGGTCGCCCGCACCGCGCGTGTCCAGCGCGCCGGGATAGGGACCGGCGGCGTCTTCGGCGGCGATCAGCTTTTTCTCGTAGTCCGCCAGATGGACGATGCGGTGCTGGTGGCACTGGCAAAGCAGTTGCACCTGGCCGGCCACTTCCACGGCGCTGGCCGAGTTTGGCGTCAGCCCGCCGGCGGGGAGGGGCGAGTCTTCGCCGGTGAGCGGGCAGGTGTTGTTCCGCGGGGCGTTTGCGGCGGGAGCTTCGCCGGCTTCGAGCACGCGGAGGGGGCTTTCGGAAACGGCGAGCGCCCGATCCACCGCCACGCCGATGATGGAAATTTCCGGTTTGGTCGCCTGTGCCTCCCGCCGCCCGGACACGTAGGCGCGGTATTCCTTTCCGTTCACGGAAGCCGTCCGGTAGGCGGGTTCCGCGACGGCCTTCCCCGGCTGCCCGAGCGCCCCGAGCAACGCGAGTTCGCCCACGCCGGAGACGCGCTCTTCGAGCAGCGCGGTGACTTCCGGCGGAAGCTGCGCCCGCACGGCGCGCGGGACAGCGGCGGCGATGGCGGCGCGCGGGTCTTTTTTGATCAAGGCGGTGAGCGCACCCCGGCGGATCTCCGCCAGCGCGACGCCAGCGGCGAGGAGCGCGCGCCTTCCGGCTTCATCGGCTTTCAGGTAGCTCTTGGCCCAAGTGTTGAAGTCCTCGATGCCGGGGTGGGCCTCGGTCCGCCAGGCGCTCCCGAAATTCTCCCGCGCCGGCACGTTCGCCACGGCGGCGCCGATTGGCACGACGGCGCGGACGGGATGCGGGGCGGGGAGCGGAGGATCGGGCTCGGCGACGGGTGTGGTGGGCTGGCCGGGGAGGATGGGCGGAGGCGGCGGTGCGCCTACTTCCAGCGCGGCGACCTCCACTGCGGTGGCGGGTGCGGAGGCTGCCGCCAGTGGGGTGCTGCGGGGCGCTTCGCGGAGCCACACCCAACCGGCTGCGAGGAGGCCGACGACGGCGAGCAAGACGAGCAGCAACCAGGTACGAGGGGACGTTTTCATAGGAGGAACAAAGAGCCCGTTTCTTTAAGCGGTCGCGCCGCTTGGTGCCAGTGTTTTTCCGCGATGTCCTCCGGCGCGGAAAGGTCAGCGCGGCGGTCGAGTCGCCGCTACTCAGCGGTGGCGACGGGCGTCCGGCGGATGCGGATTTTGCTCGTGGGGCCGCTGCCGTAGTGCTTCACGCCGCTCCAATACGCGGCGTCTGGCTGGCTGTGCGAAAACACCCAAACGGCGCCGTCTTTGCTGGCCGTGTAGGTCTTGCGGGCGGGGTCGTTTGCAACCTTGACGAGCCCCTTCGAGCCGGGGCGCGTGAGGTCGCGGCTCAAGGCGGTAATGAGTTGTTGCTTTTTCGGAATGGCCATGCCGGATATTCGTCCCGCCGTGGGCATTGTCCAATGGTGTGTTGGGATTCTGCGGCGGCGGCGCGCGTTTTACCGGTCCGCCGCGCGGGCGCTACGGCAGCTCTTTGAGCTGGATGCGCCGGTATTCCATGGTGGCGTTGTCGGCTTCGAGGCCGATGGGGCCGGTCGGGGGAAGCGGGAGGGCGGCTTCGAGGATTTCGCCGTTGCAGGTGCAGCGGGCGACGCGGTCGGTGACGGTGATTTCGATGACGTTCCAGTCCTGCGGCTTGTAGGCTTTCAGCTCTTTGTAAGGGCCGGCCACGAGGTAGTCGCGGCACTGGAGCTGCGGGCCGCGGAGGAAGATGCCGCTGTCGGCGTTGACGGAGGCGCGGAATTCGAGGCGGAGGACGAAGTCTTTCGGAAACTCGCGCAGCGTCCAGAGCTGGCGGAGGCGCGGACCTTTGGCGGCGTCGTGCGGATGGACGATGAGCACGCCGTCGGCGGCGGAGTAGCGGCTGTCGGTGGCGGCGGTTTTGCCGTCGAGATCGGGGTCGGCTTTGTAGTGCCAGCCAGTGAGGTCCTTGCCGTTAAAGAGGCTGGTGAAACCGTCGGCGGGCTTCCAGTCATCGGCGCGGGCGGCGATGGCGGCGAGAGCGAGGAGCAGGGCGGGGAGGAGTTTGGGGAGTTTCATGGTGGGAGAAAAAGGCGACGCGCAGCCTTTCCGCCCGCCGCCCCGCGGGCAAGCCTGAAACGCAGCGGGCGCGCACCCCAGCTCCGTCATCCTGAGCGTAGCGGAGCGCAGTCGAAGGCGGCGGCGGGCGGGCGGGCGATGTCGCTGCGGCTGGCGCGGCGTTTTCTGCCACCGCCTCCGCCCGCGAAAAGTTAGCCGCGAAAAGTTAGAGGTCCTTCGACTCCGCTCCGCTCCGCTCAGGATGACGTTCACGGAGGGCGCACCCATTCGCCGACAATCCTATTGCGCCGCGGCGCGCGGCTCGTCATCTTCCCGCCCGCATGATCTCCAGCCTCTCGCGCTTTGCGCTCGTTTCTCTCCTTTGCACCGCGGCGGCGCTCGCCGAACCCAATGAAATCCGCAAGAGCATCGCCCGGATCAACAACACCGCGCAGGAGGCGAATTACCGGGTGCCGTGGCTCGCCGGCGCGATGGGCGGGGGGAGCGGGACGGGCTGGGTGGTGTCGGCGGATCGGCTGCTGACGAACGCCCATGTGGTCAGCAATGCGCGCTTTCTGACGGTGGAAAAGGAGAACGATCCGAAGAAGTATATCGCGACCGTGGAGCACATCGCCCACGACTGCGATCTGGCGATTCTGAAAGTGCAGGACGCGTCCTTTTTCAAAGGCACGAAACCGCTGCCGCTCGGCGGGATCCCGGCGCTGGAATCGGTGGTGACGGTCTTCGGCTACCCCATCGGCGGCGACCGGATGAGCGTGACGCAGGGCATCGTTTCGCGCGTGGATTTCCGCACCTACACGCACTCCGTGGTGGATTCGCATCTCTCGATCCAGATCGACGCGGCGATCAATCCGGGGAACAGCGGCGGGCCGGTGATGCAGGGGCCGAAGGTCGTGGGCGTGGCCTTTCAGGGCTTCTCCGGCGATGTCGCGCAGAACGTGGGCTACATGATCCCGACGCCGGTGATTCAGCACTTTCTCGATGACATCAAGGACGGTCACTACGACCGCTACATGGATCTCTCGATCGGCATTGCCAACACGCTCAACCCGGCGATGCGCAAGGCGCTCGGGCTGAAAGACGATGATCGCGGGGTCTTCGTGAGCAGTGTGCAATCGGCGGGCGTGTGCGCGGGCAAGGTGCTCGTGGGCGATGTGCTGCTGGGCATCGACGGGCTGGACATCGCGAGCGACGGGATGGTGGAATTCGAGGGCGAGCATGTGCTGATGAGCGAGGTGGCGGAGCGGAAGTTTCTCGGCGACTCGGTGAAATTTTCGGTGCTGCGCGAGCGCCATCCGCTGGAGGTGGAGGTGAAATTTGATCGCGCCTGGCCTTTCACGATGCTCGCGACGAGCTACGACACGCAGCCGCCGTACGTGCTCTTTGGCGGGCTGCTCTTCCAGCCGCTCTCGCGCAATCTGCTCGGCGCTTATCAGTTCACGAGCGACCGGATCAATTTCCACTACGACTTTTTCATCAGCAAAGAGATCTACAAGGAGCGCCCGGAGATCGTGGTGCTGAGCGCGCTGCTGCCGGACCCGCTGAACACCTACCTTGGCGAGTTTCAGCAGGGCATCGTGGATGAGGTCAACGACCGGAAAATCCGCACGCTCAAGGACCTGGCGGAAGCGTTGGACGCGAAGGCGGAGTTTTACGTGATCAAGTTTGTCGGCTACGGCCGCCCGCTCGTGCTGGAGCGCACCGCGGTCGAGGCCGCGCGCGAGCGGATCAGGAAACGCTACAACGTGCTCGCCGAGCAAAGCGTCGTCCCTGCCGCCCCAACCCGCTGAGCCCACATCATTTTCCCGCCATGCGCCGCTCCCCATTCTTCCTCTTTCTCTGCATCCTCCTCTTCATCCCCGCCGCCCGCGCGGAGGAGCCCAAGCCCGAGAAGACGCTCTCCGTCATCCGCGTGAACGTCACCAATCAGGCGTGGGATTTCACCCGCCCGTGGGGCAAGCGTCCGCCGTATTCGCGCCGCGCCGTGGGCACCGTGCTGGAGGGCGGCCGCGTGCTCGTCACGGCGGAGCTCGTGGCCAACGCGAACTACGTGGAATTCGAGACGCCCGAAGGCGGGCAGAAGGTCCCGGCGATGGTGGACGTGGTGGACTACGAAGCGAATCTCGCGCTTTTGAAAACCGACGACGCGGCGTTTCTCAAGCCGATCAAGCCGCTCGAAGTCGCGCCCGCCGCGGTGGGCGACGCGCTCTCCGTCTGGCAGCTCGAGGCGACCGGCAATCTGCTCGTCACCAAGGCGACCATGACCACCGCCGAGATCACGCGCTACCCGGCCGATGACTCGCCGCTGCTCATTTACCGCCTGACCACGCCGCTGCAGTTCCGCGATTCGAGCTTCACGCTGCCGGTGGTCAAGGACGGCAAACTCGCCGGCCTCGTGATGCGCTACGACACCGCCACCAACAACGCCGACCTCATCCCCGCGCCGGTCATCCAGCATTTCCTCACCGACGCCGCGAAGCCGCCCTACAAAGGTTTCCCGCGCTCCGGCATCTCCACCGCGCAGACGCGCGACCCGCAGTTTCGCCGCTACATCGGGCTCAATGGCGGCCAGAGCGGCGGCATCTACGTGACCGACCTGCTGCCCGGCGGACCGGCGGAGCGGGCGGGCTTGGAAATAGGCGACGTGATTTTGAAAGTCGATGGCGAGGCTGTGGATCAGGACGGCAACTACAAGGACGCCGACTACGGCAAGATCGGCATCGCGCATTTGTTTTCGACGAAGCACTTCGACGGCGAGGCGCTGAAGGTCGCCGTTTTCCGCAAAGGCGAAACCAAGGAAATCGAGCTGAAACTCGCGCATCGGGCGGTCGAGAGCTACGTCATCGAGCCGTACGTCTTCGACCGCGCGCCAAAATTTTACGTGCTCGG
>JAYWEB010000086.1:0-5381 GCA_043779575.1 Chthoniobacter sp.
CCGTGCGGGGCGAGGAATTCATCCACCGTGGCCTTGAGAAATGGGTAGAAATTTTCCGCCGCCGAGCCGCTCGCGGGATCGTGGTAATCCTGCACCACGCAGACGGCGCCGGGCGAGAGCCGCGGCCAGACGTGGCCGAGGCAGCGCGTGAGCAGCGCGGCGTGAAATTCCGGCGGCGCACCGATCCCGCAGTCGATTTGCGCGAAGGCGATGGCCGGCGGGAGTTCGGCGGGCAGGGTGGTCTCGAAGCGCCCGGCGTGGATCATCGGCACGGGCAGCCGGCGGGTTTGGAAATGCGCGAGCAGCGCCTCCCGCGTGTCGGTGAAAAGGCCGAGGTTGTGCTCGAAGCTGTCGTACCCGTGGAAGGCGCGCGCGGGCTCGTGCCCCGCGAGGATGCTGGCAATGAAAGCGGAGGTCCGCCCGTCGAAGCAGCCGAGGTCCACGAAGTCGCCGGGCACGCCGTAGGCCAGCACCTGCTCGGCGAGGTGCCAGAGATTGATGCGCTGCTCGGCCGTACACATCTGCGTGGTCTGGTCGGGCAGCGGGACCAGCTCCGCCTTGATCCCGAGCAGGCGCGCCAGCCCGGCCAGCGCCCGGTGTTTCCGCCCGACGGGACGCTCAAACGCGGGGTCGAGGATTTGGAAATTGTGCATCGCCGTGGACGGTGCCCGCGGGCGCGGAAAGCGTCGAGCAATCTCAAGCGCGCGCGCGACAAAGAACGAACCGCGAACCGGGCGGTAACAATTTCATAACACGGGCGGGCGAATCTTTCGGCGTGATCAGGCGCATTCCGCGGCTGGCACGAAACCAAACCAAACACAGAAAGACCTCAAAAATGAAAACATCCCGAAAGCACGCGGCGTTCACCCTCATCGAACTGCTCGTCGTCATCACCATCATCGGCATCCTGGCGGGTTTCGCCGTGCCGGTTTACCAGCGCATCATCATGAATGGCAAACAGGCCAACGCGATGAACAACGCCCGCCAGATCGGCCTCGGTCTGCGGCTGTTTGCCGGCGACAACGACGGCAACTATCCGACGAAAAAAAACAGCTTCGGCGAGGACATCAAATCCTCGAACGATGTCTTCCGCAGTCTCGTGCCGACCTACGTGGACAATGAAAAAGTCTTTGCGGTCGGCGGCTCGAAGGCGGGGCCGAGCGTGGATGGCGACATCAGCGATGCCGCGCACATCATCATGCCCGGCGAGAATCATTGGGCGTTCATCGACGGGCTCACCCAGTCGTCGAATTCCAACTGGCCGCTGATCGTCGATCACACCGACGGCACGGGAAAATTCACCGATCAGGAGAACGTGCTCGGCGGGACCTGGAGGGGCACCAGGGCGGTGATGGTGAATACCGACATGAGCGCGCACCTCGTTCCGCTCGCCGGCACCGGCAGCCAGCGGTTCATCCCGCGCTTTGACGACAAAACGAAGAACGCCCTCGCGGTCTCCGACTACATGGGGGACACCGCGAAGCTCCTCGAACCCGCGCGTTGAGTTGCTTCGTCCACGAAAAGCACGAAAGGCACGAAGCAGCCGCAGCTTCGCCGGAAGAATTTTCGTGTCCTTTCGTGTCTTTCGTGGACACCTTTCCGAAAGCCGCAATAACTGCGGCACTTCCCGCCGCGTGACCCTTCACGAAATCAAACCCAAGCAACTCCGCGCGCTGCTCCTGCTGCTCGTGCTCGTGCCGTTCATCCCGATGGTGCTGATGCTCCGCTTCATGCTCGACGCGCTGGCCGGGGAGCGGGAGGCGGCCATGGAGCGCGCGGCGGGGGTGTACCAGCAGATGCTGGTGAATGCGGGGCCGTCGCTCACGAAGCATCTCGCCAGCCGGGCCGGCGGGCCGCAGCCGGAGGACGCCCGCCGGTTTTACCGCGGACTTTTCGACCGGGAAATCGAGATCGCCATCTCCGACGGCCGCGGTCAGATCGTGGCCGGCCCCGCCGCCGCGCCGGGCAAGGTGATCGCGCGGGCGCCGCTCCGGCATCTCGATCTGCCGTGGCAGGTGCAGCTCTATCTGGTGGACGACAAAGCGATTCGGGAAGCGGTGCGCGCGCAGTTTAAAATTTACGCGTGGATCGCGTTCCTCACCGCTGGGTCCATTTGCGCCATCGCGGGGATCGCGGGGTTCGCCGTCAGCCGCCAGCTCCGGCTGCAGGAGTTGCGGAGCACCTCCGTGGCCACGGTGGCGCACGAGCTGCGCACGCCGCTCGCCTCCATGCGGCTGCTCGTGGATACGCTGCGCGAAGGCCGCTGCCGCACCGAGGAGCAGCGCCGCGAATACCTCGACCTCATCGCCGCCGAAAATCTCCGGCTCAGCCGCCTCACGGACAATTTCCTCACCCACTCCCGGCTCGACCGCGGCCAGCACGCCTTCACGTTTGCGCCGGTCGCCGTGCGCGGCATCATCGACCACGCGGTCGCGGCGCTGCGCGCAAAACTCCACGCCCCCGGCTGCGATTTCACCCTCGATGTCGTGGAGCCGCTCCCCGCCCTCATCGCCGACCGCGACGGCCTGCTCACGGTGCTGACGAACCTCCTCGAAAACGCGCTCAAGTACACGGGCGACGAAAAGCAGATCACCCTCCGCGTCCGCTCCAGTACGGAGCGCGTCGTTTTCACCATCGCGGACAATGGCGTGGGCCTCACCCGCACCGAGCGCAAACAGATCTTCGAGCCCTTTTTCCAAGCCGACCAAAAGCTCACCCGCGCCCGCGAAGGCTGCGGGCTGGGTCTGGCGATTGTCCGCGAAATCGTCACCGCGCACGGCGGCACCATCGAGGTCGAAAGCGAGCCCGGCCAAGGCAGCGCCTTCATCGTCACGCTGCCGCTCAAGAACGCGTAACCCATGACATCGACGGCTTTATTTAACCGCAGAGGCGCAGAGGTTTTTGAGAGAAACGCAGAGGCTTTCTTTCATCCCTCTGCGTCCCTCTCAAAAACCTCTGCTCCTCTGCGGTAAATCCCCATGTCCGCCCCGACCGAAACCATCCTCATCATCGAAGACGATCCCGCGATGCTCCGCGGGCTGCGCGACAATTTTGAGTTCGAGGGTTACCACGTCCAGACCGCCGCCGATGGCGACGCCGGGCTCAAGGCAGCTCTCGCCATCCGGCCCGACCTCATCATCCTGGACCTCATGCTGCCCAAGGTGAACGGCTACGAAATCTGCCGCTTTCTCCGCGCGGAGCAGCTCGACATGCCCATCCTCATGCTCACCGCGAAGAGCCAGGAATCCGACGTCGTCCTCGGCCTGAAGCTCGGGGCCGACGACTACATTACGAAGCCCTTCAGCATCAAAGAACTGCTCGCCCGCGCGGAAGCCTTCCTTCGTCGCCGGCGCCACCGCGCCGCCACGCAGCATGAATTTGGTGACTGCCGGCTCGACACCGCCGCGCGCACCCTGACCCGCGCCGGGCGGGACGTGCCGCTGTCGCCGAAAGAGTTCGAGCTGCTCGCCTACTTCGCCGCCCACGCCGGGCGCGCGCTCAGCCGCGACACCATCATGGCCACGGTCTGGGGCTACGACCGGACGGTGACCCTCCGCAGTATCGACCGCTTCGTGAACGCGCTCCGCAACAAGATCGAGCCCGACCCCGCGGCCCCGCAGTTCATCAAAACGGTGCGGGAGTTTGGCTACAAATTCGAGGGGTGACGACCTCGCTTGGAGGGAGTGATTAAATGTGGTGCAGCGAAGTCTGTGGTCCCGGAGGGACAGCGGAAATTAGCCGGTGGCGTGAGCCGCCGGAACCGCACGCACGGGGAACCCGCCCCGGAGGGGCGGCGGAGTGGACGCGGCAGTGGCATTCCAACGCCCCTCCGGGGCGGAGGCATTTCTGCGTGATCCGGTGGCTGACGCCACCGGCTAATTTCCGCTGTCCCTCCGGGACGCCGCGCGCTTCCCGCATGGCACCACCTTTAATCACACCCTCGCCCGGCCTACGGCTCGCTCTCGCCGGCGGGGCCGTTTTCCTCGAGGTGGCGGAGGACGTCGCTGCGGTCTTCCACTTCGTCCCAGACGTCGCGGCTGACGTAAATGGGGGCGCGCTGGGCGATGGCGAGGGCGATGCAGTCGCTGGGGCGGCCGTCGAGTTCGACGATCTTTTTCTCAAACAGCTCGTTCTCGGCGCTGACGATGAGCCGGGCGAAGTAGGTTTCGCTTTTGAGGTCGTTGATGATGACGCGCTCCACTTTCGCGCCGAGCGCGGCGAGGAGGTGGCCGATGAGGTCGTGGGTGAGGGGACGCTCTTTCGGCGTCTCGTGCATGAACATGGAAATGGCCGCACCGACGCTCTCGTCCACGTAGATGACGAAGACTTTGTCGTCGTTGCCGATGAAGACGGCGCGACCGGAATTGAACGGAAGGACGCTGCGGATTTCCACAGGAACGACAGGCTTGCTCATGGGCGCGAAAATGTGGGCGGGCGGGTGGCGGGTGTCGAGGGTGAAAATGGTCGGGAGGGCTGAAAACATGAGGTTCTGCGAGGCGGTGGGCGGGGTGAAAACAGGGGCGCTAATTTTTCCCAAAGCACAGGTTGCAATGAAGGCGCGCGTTTCTAACATGCGCGCCGCATGAATCAACCTTGGGACATCCCCGCCGCCATTTCGCTCTACAATATCGACCGCTGGGGGACGGGTTATTTCACGGTGAATGGGAAGGGCAACATCCAGATTCAGCCGACGCGGAAGCCGGAGGCGGCGATCGACATCATGGAGGTGGTGGCGGAGGCGCAGGCGCGCGGGCTGACTTTTCCGATGGTGCTGCGGTTTCAGGATTTGCTGCGCGACCGGGTGGAGACGATCAACACGGCGTTTGCGGCGGCGATCACGGAGTCGGGTTACAAGAACGTGTATCGCGGGGTTTTTCCCATCAAGGTGAACCAACTGCGGGAGGTGGTGGAGGAGATCATGGACGCGGGCGCGCCGTTCCAGTTTGGCATCGAGGCGGGGAGCAAACCGGAGCTGCTCGCGGCGCTGGCGATTCATCGCGACTCGGAGGGGCTGATTATTTGCAACGGCTACAAGGATCAGCTTTTCATCCAGAACGCGCTGCTCGGGCTGAAGCTGGGGAAGAAGGTCATCATGGTGGTGGAGAAGATCGAGGAGCTGGCGGAAATCCTGCGCGTGTCGAAAGAGGTGGGCGTGGAGCCGATGATCGGCATCCGCGTGCGGCTGGCGGCGAAGGGCGCGGGCAAGTGGGCGACGAGCGGCGGGGAGAACGCAAAATTTGGCGTGAGCACGGCGGAGCTGGTCTATGCGAGCGAGCTGCTGAAAAAGGAGGGGCTGGCGCATGCGCTGAAGCTGATCCATTTCCATGTGGGCTCGCAGGTGCCGGACATCGGGACGATCAAGCGCGCGGTGCGGGAGGCGG
>JAYWEB010000087.1:0-13475 GCA_043779575.1 Chthoniobacter sp.
CACCTGAAGGACGCCACGAGATTCGTCATTCACCGTTCACCGTTCACCCACCAGCCGCCGCCTTCGCCCCCGCCGGGAGTTAGAGGTGCTTCGACCGCGCTGCGCAAAGCCTCCGCTCCGCTCAGGATGACGGGTTTTTTTTCGCGCAGCGCGTCACGCTCCGCCGAGGGCGAGGGCGGTGGCGGTGGCGTAGTGGTCGGAATGGCTGAGGCTGAGGCGCCACTCGCGGATGCCGAGGCGCGCGGCGGTGGCGGTGCCGATGCCGTGGAGGAGGACGGCGGGCGCGCCGCTGGGCTGGCGGACGATCTCGATGTCGCGCCAGCCAAGCTGCGCGCCGATGCCGGTACCGAGGGCTTTGGCCACGGCTTCTTTCGCGGCGAAGCGGGCGGCGTAGCAGCGATCGGGGGCCGCGCCCCGATCGCAGTAGGCGCGTTCGCTTGCCAAAAACACGCGGTCGAGAAAGGCCTCGCCGTGCCGGGCGATGGAGGCGGCGATCCGCGCGGTTTCCACGATGTCCGTGCCGAGGCCGAGGACGGTCATGGGGTGCCGACCGTCAGCGCCAGCATTTCGGCGACGGCGTTTTCCAGACCGACGCTAAGGGCGCGCGCGACGATGGAATGGCCGATGTTCAGCTCGGCGAGGTGCGGGATTTTCACGATCTCGCGGATGTTGGTGTAGTTGATGCCGTGGCCGGCATTGACCTGGAGGCCGAGGCCGTGGGCGCGGATGGCGGCGACGATGAGGCGCTGGGTTTCTTCGCGGCGCGCGGGGCCAGTGGCGTTGGCGAAAGCGCCGGTGTGGAGTTCGATCATCTCGACGCCGAGCTGGTGGGCGGCGTCGATCTGCCGCGGGTCGGGCTCGATGAAAAGGCTGACGCGGATGCCGGCGGCGTGGAGCCGCGCGACGGTGGGCGCGAGCGCGGGCAACTGCCCGGCGGCATCGAGCCCGCCCTCGGTGGTGATTTCCGCGCGGTTCTCAGGGACGAGGCAGACCTCCTCGGGGAGCACGCGGAGGGCGATGTCGAGGATCTCGGCGGTGTTGCCCATTTCGAGATTGAGCTTCGTGATGACGCTCTCGCGCACGCGGAAGACATCGCGATCCTGAATGTGCCGCCGGTCGGCGCGCAGGTGAATGGTGATGCCGCTGGCGCCCGCGCGCTCGCAGGCGGAAGCGGCGGCGAGCAGGTCCGGCTCGCAGATCGGCGACTCCGGGTCGGCGGCGTAGCGCGCCTGCCGGAGGGTGGCGATGTGGTCGATGTTGACGCCGAGGCGGAGCATTTAGGATTTAGGATTTAGCATTTAGGATTTGCGCGCAACGTGAAGGCGACACTCGAGATAAATGCTAAATCCTAAATCCTTAGTGTTTGAAGTGCCGCACGCCGGTGCAGATCATCGCCATCTTCCGCTCATCCGCGGCGGCGATGACTTCGGGATCCTTCACGGAACCGCCGGGCTGGATGGCGCAGGTGGCACCGGCTTCGGCGGCGGCGATGAGGCCGTCGGGGAACGGGAAAAAGGCGTCGCTGCCCACGGCGCTGCCGATGAGCGAGAGCCCGGCGTCCGCGGCTTTCCAGATGGCGATGCGCGAGGCATCGATGCGCGACATCTGCCCCGCGCCGATGCCGAGCGTGCGGTCGGCGGCGGCATAGACGATGGCGTTGGACTTCACGTGTTTGACCACGCGCCAGGCGAAGAGCATCGCGGCCAGTTCCTGCTTCGTCGGCGGGCGGGCGGTGACGACTTTGCCGGCGAGATCCGTGTCGGGCGCGGCGTCGCGGCTTTGCACGAGCACGCCGCCGGTGACGGAGCGGATGAGCATTTGCTCGTCTTCGGATTGCGGCAGCGGGCGCGGGAGCTGGCGCATGAGGCGGAGGTTTTTCTTTTTCTGCAAAAGCGCGCGCGCCTCCGCATCGAACTCCGGCGCGATGATGACCTCGCTGAAGATCTCGCTGATCGCGCGGGCCAGCGGTTCGGTGAGCGGGCGGTTGCAAATGATGATGCCGCCGAACGGCGCCTTCTTGTCGGTCGCGAAGGCTTTGTCCCACGCGGCGCGCAGGTCGCCGTCGCTGCCGATGCCGCACGGATTGGTGTGCTTGAGGATGGCCACGGTCGGCTCGCTGAACTCCGCGATCAGCTCGGACGCGGCGGTGATGTCGAGGATGTTGTTATAGGAAAGTTCCTTGCCGTGGAGCTTTTCAAAATGCTCGTCGAAGTGGCCGTAAAGCGCGGCGGTCTGGTGCGGGTTTTCGCCGTAACGCAGCCGCGCGACGATGGGCATCGAGAGGTTTAGCGAGCAGGTCGTTTCTTGTTCCTTGTCGAGGTAGTTGGCGATCGCGCCGTCGTATTTGGCGGTGGTGACGAAGACTTTGATGCCGAGCCGCTCGCGCAGTTTCAGCGTGGTCGCGCCGTCGTTGGCCTGGATGTTTTCCAGCACGTCGGCGTAGTCGGCGGGATCGACGACGACGGTCACGGAGCGGTAGTTTTTCGCCGCGCTGCGGAGCATGGAAGGGCCGCCGATGTCGATCTGCTCGATGGCTTCCTCCAGCGTCGTGCCGGCCTTGGCGATGGTCTTTTCAAACGGGTAAAGATTCACCACCACGAGGTCGATGGGCTGGATGCCGTGGGCCTCGGCCTGCGCGCGGTGGTCGGGGTTGTCGCGGACGAAAAGGAGGCCGCCGTGGACTTTCGGGTGGAGCGTTTTCACGCGGCCGTCGAGCATCTCGGGGAAGCCGGTGAAGGCGGAGATTTCGGTGTTCGCCACGCCGTCGGCGGCGAGCAGTTTGGCGGTGCCGCCGGTGGAGATGATCTCGATGCCGAGCGCCACGAGGGCGCGGGCGAAAGGCACGAGGCCGGTCTTGTCTGAAACGGAAATGAGGGCGCGACGGATAGGCTCCGAGGAATTCATGAGGGCGCGGACGTTAGCGCACTCCGCGCGGCGGTCAATCGCGGGGGAAAAGCTGCCGGAGTCATGCTGCTCAAATACCGTGGCGGCGTTTGCCGGGGGCGGCAGCGGCCTCGGGTGCCGTCACGCTGGCTTGGTAATTTGCGTCGAGGGCGGGGTGGAGCGCGAGGAGGGCGGTGAGGCGGCGGACGTGCTTGGTAAAGTCGAGCGCTTCGTCGGCGGTGAGCGGGCGTCCGAGGAGCACGGCTTCGCGGTAGCTGAGCCATTTTTTCAGCACCTGATAACCGCCGAGCGTGTAGGCCCACACGGCGGCGGGCACGTCCTTCCAGCGGGTGGTGGCGTTGAGCTGCACGTCCACGAATCCCGCGCCGCGCGTGCCGGGGCGCACGTCGCCGGGGCCGGGCATGACCACGCCGCCCTGCCCGGCGTAGCCCCAGCGGGCGGCGAGGTCGAGGTCGGCGGATTTCAGATTTTTGATTTCAGATTTCAGATTTGCGGAGACGGTCAGCTCGCCGAGCCCCTGGAGTTCCTTGCGCATGGGCGTGCTGGTCACGCCGGGCACGTCGGTCTCGGGATCGAGGAGCGCGGCGACCAGGCGACCGAGCGCGGCTCCGGCGCGGAGGGTGGCGGCGTCCGTCGGCAGCGGCACGCGCGGCCAATCCTGCCGCAAGGCTCCGGCGTTCTCGGTGCGGTAGGCGGGTGCGTGGAGGATGGCGACGATGTGGAAGAAGAGGTCTTCCGGCTGCGCGCCGAGCCCGGCGAGATAGTCGCGCGCGAAGGGCGTGAGGTTCGGGACGGTTTCGGAACTGCCGCCGGCTCCTTGCTCGGCGAACAAATCGGACATCTCGCGGACGACGCTGGTCGTTGGTGCGGTTGGACGAATGTAGAGCGGGAAGTAATTCGCTCCGCGCTCAATCAAGTGGTGCGATGGAAAGACGGACGCAACGAGCGGCTCCGCGAATCCCTTTCGGTTCTGCTGCACGATCGCGAGGACGACGTTGTCGGGGAAGATGTGCGGGCGGAAATCCGCACGCCTTTCTTCAACCAGCTTTGTCTCCGAGTGCCAGTAGAGCCAACGAGTATCGAATGGGCGGTAGAGCAACCGAACAAACTCCCCGGACTCCAGCTTTCGCTCCAGCAGGTGAGCACGCGTGACCGTCGGGTTGAATCGACCTGTCTCGCGCATCAGCGCTGGCGACTCTTCGGCAATCTGAGCGTTGGAGACTTTCGGATCGAAATAGCGCTCCATGCGTGCCACCAACGGCGCGCGATCAATGCTCACGAGCGCCTCATCACGATTGGTCAGAATGCCGAACGAGGAGTATGCGAGCAGTTCCGTTACCGCAGGCCACTTGGCGTAGTCGGCGCGCACCTCCAGCGGCACGAACGGCAGGCCCAGCGGCAGCGTGGGCTTCAGCCGCTCGTATTTCGTTTTCCTGGCGAGCGACGCGAGCAACTCCGCGCGCTTCTGCTTTCCCCACCAGTGGCGAAAGTTCACCTCCGCGACGTGTGGCTTCGGTGGCTTCGCTTTTGCGATCGGCTTCTTCGTCTGAAAATCAAGCGATGGCTGGGCGGGTGGCGGGAGCGGCGGCATCTTCGATTCCACTGGGCGCGGCCAGCGCTCCAGCATGGCAATGGCCGTGCCGACCTGGATGCCTTCCCGGTTTTGCTCCGTGCTGAAAACGCTCGGGTCGGGCGTGCCGTCGGGCGACTTCTTGCCGGTCTTGTATTTGTCGCCGTTGAGGCAATCGACGGTGATGCGGTCGAAGACTTCGAGATAGCGCTCGCGCATTCCCGAATGCGAGAGGCCGTCGAGCCACGAGTAATTCGAGATGTAGCAGACAATGCCGTGGCGCTCCGGGGCCGGCGGGCGGAGCGCGGGCGTGTCTTCGTCCGGTGCGCCTTCGACGATGCGGCGCTCGGCCATGCGGAAGAAGCGGACGTAAAGATCGTTGAGGCCCTGGCCCTGCGGCTTCGGCGCGGCCTTGGTCTCGCGGTAGGCTTCGCTCAGCCCGCGCTCTTCTTCCACGGAGATGCCAGCGAAGCCGCTGTACGGCGGGTTGCCGAGGATGACGAGGATCTCGGCGTCGCGCTTCACGCGGTCGGCGGCGTCGCGCTCGGCGACGAGTTCGGGGAAGAGCAGGGTCTTCGGCTCCTCGGGCGGCACCCAGCCGGTGAGGGCATTGGTGAGATAGACGCCGGCGCGTTCGCCCTTGTCGTGATCGAGCGGGCCATTCCAGCGCTGGAGCAGGAGATCGAGCTGGAGATGCGCGACGACGTAGGGCGCGGGCAGCAGCTCGAATCCGAAGAGGCGTTTCTGCGCGGCTACCTTGACCATCAAGCCGGCCTGCGCCTCGCCCGCCTGTTCTTTGTAGCGCTCGTAAATGAGGCGCAGCGTCTCGACCAGATACGCGCCAGTGCCGCAGCACGGATCGAGGACGACGACGCGGGAATCGGCGAGGCCATCGGGGAGGCCGAAGTTTTCCACCAAGGCGCGATCCACGCGGGCGACCATGTATTTCACAATCTCCGGCGGCGTGTACCAGACGCCGAATTGCTTGCGCAGCTCGGGGTCGAACTCGGCGAGGAAGGGCTCGTAGAAATACTGCACCGCTTCGCCGAGAGCGAAGCGCTGGAAAAACGCGGCACGCTCGACGCGGGCGAGTGTGGCCTCGGTCCAGTCGAGCACCTCCTCCAAGCCGAGATGGCGGAGCTGCTGCGGGTCGGCGAGCTGATGAAAGAGGGTGCGGAGGACCGGCAGGCCGAGGTGGTAGGCGGCTTCGCGCCAGCGGAAGCGGTCGCCGGGTTTGGGGTGGCCTTCATTCCACAGGACCCACGCGGAGAAGACGCCGTAAAAGAGGGTCTGGATGAGGGTGGAGCGGAAGAAGTGTTCGCCCTTTTCGCCTTTGAACTCGATGCCGAGCGCGCCGCCGAGCGCCGCGGCGATGGGGGCCAGGGCGTTGGATTCCGCGCCTTCGACGCGGGCGCGGGCTTCGCGGGCGTAGCTGGCGAGGTAGGCGGCCAGGTCCTGGGGCGTGGAGAGCCGGGCACGGTTGAGGAGGATGCGGCGGAGGTATTCGGTGAGGCGTTCGCCGAGGAGCCGGTGGTCCTCGGGGTGGCGGGCGATGTCCCAGAACGCGCTGACGCTTTCCGCGATGTGGAAGTCCTCGCCAGGAACGGGCTTGCCGCCGGCCCACGAGTAGAGGGCGAAGCTGCGGTAGTTGGTGAGGAGGATTTGCCCGTAGTGCCCGAGGTAGTCGCGGACCTGCGGGGTCTGCGCGAGCTTGAGCAGATCGTGATCGACGGGCTTCACCTCGAGGACGCCGCGCTCGGGCTTGAGCTTGAAGAGGGAGGTTTTGTCGGGGTGCTTGCGCAGCTCCTGCGCGGAGAAAAAGCCGCCGTCGGGGAGGCCCGCGCCGCTCTTCGAGGGATGAATGACGGCGGCAATCTTCGGCTTGAGGGTGCTGCCGACGGCGTTGAGGAGATTGGCGAGCGCGGGGTAGCCGGAGGTCTCCGCCGTGCCCGCACCGCTGACGGCGTAAAGGTCCGCGAGGTAGCTTTCTACTGGGGTCATGGGCGGGAGGATGCGCACGCGGGAGTTGCGCAGCAAGCGCGGGTGTTGCGGAGGTGAACCAGCCCCGGACGAAGCGGCGGGCGTGACCGGAGATGCCCGACCCATGCGTGATGATGGCGTCGCGCGAGGACGGAGTCGCGCGGCGGGCCGGGCGCGGGCCGTTTCGGGCAAAAATCATCCGGGCGGGCGGCGGCAGCGTATGCTGGATGGTCGCGCAATTGACATCAAAGTTTCCAACCCTATAACAGTCCTTGTGAAAACTTTCACAAAGCAGGAACCCACGTTCAACAAAACCCAGGCGCTCAAGGCCACCTTTGAGCTGATCAACTCCCAGCTCTACTCGGTGGAAGAGCGCATCCGCCAGCAGGCGCGCGCTTTTGACCCGGCTGTGGAGGGCTACGTGGCTTATGCCATCGAGAGTCAGGGAAAGCGCTTGCGCCCCGCGCTGGCACTGCTCGCGGGCGGGGCCACGGGGAATATCTGCCCGAGCCATTTCGACCTCGCGGTGATCGTGGAACTCATCCACGCGGCCACCCTCATCCACGACGACATCCTCGATGGCGCGGACAAGCGCCGGGGCCAGCCGACGGCCAACGCCAAGTGGGGCAACGCCATTTCCGTGCTGCTCGGCGACTGTCTTTTCGCCCACGCGCTGAAGCTTTCCACGAGCTTCCCCAATGGCGAAATCAGCCGCCGGATCGCCCACGCCGCCAGCGAAGTGTGCAGCGGCGAGATCATCCAGACGCAGCGGCGTTTCGACCTGAAGCTCAGCGTCCCGGATTACTACAAAATCATCGAGTTGAAGACCGGGGCGCTCTTCGCCGCGGCGTGCGAACTGGGCGCGTTTCTCAATGAAGCCTCGCCCGACATCATCAGCGCGCTGCGGACCTTTGGCATGCGGCTGGGCACGGCGTATCAAATCTACGACGACGTGCTGGATCTCGCGGGCGACGAGGCAAAGGCCGGCAAGTCGCTCGGCAGCGATCTGCGCAAAGGCAAGCTGACCCTCCCCATTTTGCACCTCCTCCAGCACGCCGACGACGCCGAGCGCCAGCGCCTGAGCGAGATCATCCTGAGCGGCGACGAGGACGCCATCCTCGCGCTCGCCGACCGCGCGCTGGCCACCGGGGCGGTGCAAAGCGCCGTCGCCACCTGCTGCAAGATGCTCCGTGAAGCCCGGACGCAGCTCGAAATCGTCCCGGCGAACAAGCACCGCGACGCCCTCGCCAATCTCGTCAGCACGCTGGAGACGATGATCGCGCAGTTTGGCAACTGAGCGGGCCGGGACAGCCGCGGAAAATGCCTCGCCCCCGGCGCGGTCGGTGCTGATAGTTCCGCGAATCCCGCCCGAAATGTTCCGCCTCCTCGCCGCACTCACTTTCATCCTCTGCTCCACCGCCCTGGGGGAGAAACTCCAGCGACCCACGGGATTCCTCGGCGTGGCTTTTGGCGCGACTCCGGCCGAGGTGGTGCGGATGCTGGGCACGCGGGGCGGGGCGACGGTGCCGGAGGACATGCCGAGCACTTTCGACAAGCTGGAGCTGACGGGCGGAAACTTCGCCGGGCAGGAAGTGGTGAAATGGACGCTGGAGTTTGTGGACCGAAAATTTGCCGCCGCCACCGTCACGCTCAAGACCGAGGGCAACGGGATGGCGGTCTATCAGGAACTGAAGCAAAACCTCGTCACCAAATACGGCCCGGCCACGGGCGAGAAGAAGGCCGGCAAAGCGGACAGCGCCAAAAAAAAGCCGGCCGCGAGCACCGGCGGCACGCGCCGGGAGGAGGCTTACGGAAAGGTGGTTTTTTGGAAATTTGAACCCACGCTCGCGGAAAAAAGCCGCAGCCTGATCATCTGCACCGCTGGCGGCCCGGACGGCAATGAAGTGGCGGACGAGTCGAAGGTCCAGGTGACGATCCAGTACATCGACGAAACGCGAATTCCCAACGCGGCCAAGCGGCTGACCAACTCCGGCACGAAGGTCGCGCCGCAGGTGAAGAAGGAAGATCTTTAGCCCCCAGTTTCCCCTTTCTCCAGCCACCGGAGCAGACTAAAAGCTGCGCTCCCATGGCGACGCTGAAAATCCAGGAACTCCCCGAGCAGGACCGGCCCCGCGAGAAGCTCGCCCGCCTCGG
The DNA here is from genome assembly GCA_043779575.1 of Chthoniobacter sp. Taxonomy (GTDB): domain Bacteria; phylum Verrucomicrobiota; class Verrucomicrobiia; order Chthoniobacterales; family Chthoniobacteraceae; genus Chthoniobacter. Next base: position 8,609 of record JAYWEB010000087.1, read on the forward strand.
CGCGGGGGCGCTGAGCGACAGCGAACTCATCGCCATCCTGCTCCGCACCGGCATGGTCGGGGCAAACGCCATCGACGTCGCGCGCGACCTCCTCAAGCGCTACCTGACGCTCGGCGGGCTGGCCCGCTGCACGGTCGCCGAGCTCGAGGAAATCCCCGGTGTCGGCCCGGCCAAAGCGGTGCAGCTCGCCGCCGCCTTTGGCCTCGCCAGCCGCCTCGCCCGCGAGACGCTCTCCCGGCAAACACTCGACACCCCGGAGCTGGTCCACACGCTCCTCGGCGCGGAAATGCGCGCGCTTTCCCGCGAGTCGCTCCGCGTCATCCTGCTCGACGCCAAGCTCCAGCTCATGCGCACGGAGGAAATCTCCAACGGCAGCCTCAACGAGAGCGTCGCCCACCCGCGCGAAATCTTTCGCCCCGCGTTTCTCTACGCCGCCTTCGCCATCATCGTGGTCCACAACCACCCCTCCGGCGACCCCACCCCGAGCGACGCCGACCACCGCCTCACCCGCCGCCTCGCCGAAGCCGCCACGCTCCTGCAAATCCGCTTCTTCGACCACATCATCATCGGCTCCCCCGACAATGGCCGCCGCCCGTATTTCAGCTTCCGCGAAGCGGGCGTGATCTAAGAAAAGGATGAAGGATGAGGGATGAAGCGAAGAGCTTTTCCTTCATCCTTCCGCCTTCATCCTTTCCCCAAATGCTCCATCCCACCGCCCTCATCCACCCCGACGCCCGGCTCGGCTCCGGCGTGAGCGTCGGGCCGTATGCCGTCATCGAAGGCCCCGCGCAGATCGGCGACGGCTGCACCATTCAGGCGCACGCCATCATCGGCGGCCACGTGGTCATGGGAAAAAACAACCTCATCGGCTACGGCGCGCTCATCGGCGGCGAGCCGCAGGATTTCGCCTTTCAGCCGACGGTGAAAAGCGCAGTCCGCATCGGCGACGGCAACAAAATCCGCGAATACTGCACCATCCACCGCGGCACCACCGAGGGCAGCGCCACCGTGGTGGGCCACGGCTGCTTCCTCATGGCCGGCGCGCACCTCGCGCACAATTGCCAGCTCGGCGACCACATCATCATCGCGAACAACGCCCTCCTCGCCGGCCACGTCACCGTCGGCGACCGCGTCTTCATCGGCGGCGGCTGCGTCTTTCACCAGCACATCCGGATCGGGCGGTTCGCCATGTGCCAGGGGCTCTCCGCTTTTAGCAAAGACATCCCGCCGTTCACCACCGCGTGCGATCTCAATGGCATCGCCGGCCTCAACGTCGTGGGCCTGCGCCGCGCCGGCCTTTCCAGCGCCCAGCGCACCGAGATCAAAGCCGCTTTTTCCCTCCTCTACCGCAGCGGCCTGAACACCACCCAGGCTCTCGCCGCCGCCGCCGAGCGCGCGTGGGGAGCCGAGGCGCGGATCTTCTGGGACTTCATCGCGGGCGCGAAAAAGCGTGGGCTTTGCAACCTCCTCGCCAACCGCTCCGGCTCCCCTGCCCCGGACGCCGAGCCGTGAGCGCGCCCCGCCTCACCGGCCCCGCGCCGGCGTGATCCGTACCTCCGGGCGATACGTCACCCGCACCAGCAAATCTCCCCGGCCCCCGCGCGCTTTGGGCAGACCTTCGCCCGCGATCCGCACGATCTCGCCGCGCCCCACGCCCGCCGGAATCGCCACCCGCAGCATCCCGCCCGCCGGCCCCGGCATCGTCTCCGTGCCGCCCTGCGTCGCGCGGCGGGCATCGATCCGCAGCTCGCAGCGCAAGTCCGCCCCGCGCGCCTTGAAACGGAATCCCGGCCGCACTTTCAACCGCACCACCACCCAGCCACCCGCGAACGGCTCCGCCCGCTCCAACCGGAGGCGCGTCCCCGGCGCCGTGCCCGGCGGCACCTCCAGCCGGTAGCTTTCGGCGCCGTGCGGATTCGCCGGGTCCTGCACGCGCACCTCCAGCTCCGTGCCGCGCAGGAAATCCTCGATCCGCAGCAGCGCGTCCTGCGTCACGTTGCGCTCGATCTTACCCGCGCGCCGCGGGGCCGCCGTGCGTCCTTCCTCGCTGGCCAGGTCGCGATCGTAGGCCCGCCGGCGTGCGGGATCGCTCAGGATTTCGTGGGCCGCATTCAGCTCCTGCGCGCGCCACACCGCCTCCTCCGCACCGCCGTGCAGATCGGGGTGGTGCTGTTTGGAAAGGAGCCGGTAAGCCGTGCGAATCTGCGCCGCCGTGCAGCGCCGGTCGAGGCCGAGGATGGCGTAGTGGTCAGGGTCGGAGTCGGGCAAGGCGGCGAGCGTAGCGAAGCTGGACGGCACGACCAGCCCGATGAGTCCGTCCCGCCGCGTCCGTCGCGGGGTGCGGAAAATTCACAGCGTGCCCGCCTCGAGTTCCTCCAAATAGATGAACTCCGGTGCCTGCACGCCCGCCTCCGCGCGGATGCGGACAAGCTGGGGCGACTCGAAAAATCGGCGGGCGTCGGCGAGCGAGGTCCAAGCCGAAAAATGCACGATGCGGTTCGCGTCATTTTCATACCGGAGCACCTGAAAGGATCGCTCGCCGGCGGTCCGCCGCAGGTCCGCCGCGCTGTCAAAAACCTTTTTCCAAGCGGGGTAGTCCGCGACTTCGTGGATGATCAGGACATAGGGCATGGCGCTGGGTTTAGCGCGGACGAGGTCCCGCGTCAGCAGATGAAATCAGTGGCGGGCGCGCACCGCGCGGATTGAGCGCGCTTCCGGCTTGGAACGGGGCCACTTTACCCGCCGTGAAAAAATCCGCGCTCCTCAAAGCCATCATCGCCCGCCTCGAAGCCGAGCTTGCGCTCAGCCGCGCCGCGGCCCGCACGGCGGCGGACGGCGCGACGGACGAGCAAAACAAGGCGGAAAACAAATACGACACCCGCGGGCTGGAGCTGTCGTATCTCGCCGCCGGGCAGGGACGGAAGATCGCGGAAGCCGAGGCCACGATCGAGCAATTGCGCGCGCTGCCGCTGCGCGAGTTTGCGCCGGGCGACGCGGTCGATCTCAGCGCGCTCATCACCCTCGAAGCTTCCGCGCCGACCGCCGACGCGCAGCCGCTTTACTTCCTCGCGCCGCGCGGCGGCGGCACGGAGGTGCGTTGCGCGGGGTGCGAAGTTCTCGTCATCACCCCGCAGTCGCCGCTCGGCCAGCAACTGCTCGGCGGGCACGAGGGCGACCGCGTTTCGTTTGGCCGCGACGGTGCCGCGCACCGCATCGCCGTGATCCGTTGAGGCGCAGCCGCCGGAAACAAAAACGTTGACCCTCTCCGGGAAATCGCCTGCTAATCCCCGCTGTGTCGGCTCTCCGGCAGCCAGTGACCTAACCAAAGCAAACCAAAACCATCAGCTACTCCATGATTAAAACACGCATCTCCAAACTCGGAATCCTGGCGACCTCCATCCTCGCGATTCCTGCCATCAGCCTCGCCGGCACGCCGACCAGGGAAGCCAAGGAATCGAAGAAGATCGTCGAAAAAGCCAAAGAGACCTGCATCACCGGCGACATCGGTCTGGACGCTTACAGCCAGTATATCTTCCACGGCATCACTCTGGAAAACCAGGGCGCCATCCTGCAGCCGTATGCCGACATTTACTTCAAGCTCTACGAGGGCGCTGGCTTCCTGAATAACGTGTCGCTGAACCTCGGCGTCTGGAATTCCTTCCACTCCAATCACCCGGTCAACTCCACGACCCGCAATTGGTATGAGTTCGATTTCCTCGCCGGGTTCTCGTTCACGTTCGGCAAGTATTTCACCCTCTCGCCCGGCTACGTGGCCTACACCAGCCCTGGCGATTACTTCACCACGGCCCACGTCGCGCAGGTGAAACTCGCGGCGGATGACTCTGCGCTGCTCGGTGCCTGGGCGCTGCATCCGTACGCGCTGTGGGAGGCGGAACTCGACGGCAAAGCCGGCAACGGGACCGACAAAGGCTTCTACTACGAAGTCGGCATCGCCCCCGGCTACAAGGTCGGCCCGGTGGCGATCTCGCTGCCGATCAAGGCGGGCTTTGGCTCGGACAACTACTATGCGGGCGACGCCGGTTACGGCTTCTTCTCGGCCGGCGTGGCGCTGGGTTACGACCTCGCGTTTGTGCCCGCGTGCTACGGCACGTGGAGCATGTCGGCCAATGCGACCTACTTCCACTACGGCGACGCGAACAACAGCGCGAACGCGGTGAAGAACGACGACGATCACGCGGTGGTCTTCGGCGGCGGATTGAAAGTCGCGTTCTGATCCCGCCCCGCTAGTTTCAAAAAACATCCCAAGCTCCTCCGGGCTCGCGCTCGGAGGAGCTTTTGTTTTTTGTCTGAGCGGTGCGGCGGCGATTCGTCATTCGTCATTTTAGGGATGAAGCGCCCGCCTTTGCTCCGCATACTCCGCTCCACCCACCGTGGCCCTCATTCCGCCAGAAACCATCGACCAGATCATCGCCGCGAACGACATCGTGGAGGTGATCGGCGGCTATTTCCCGCTGAAACGCGCGGGCGGGCTCTACAAGGCGCTGTGCCCGTTTCATCAGGAGCGCACGCCGTCGTTTTCGGTCAATGCGCAGCGGCAGATTTTCAAGTGCTTCGGCTGCGGGGCGGGCGGGAGCGTGATCCGGTTTGTGATGAGCTACGAGAATTTGGATTTCGTGGCGGCGGCGAAGAAGCTGGCGGAGCGGGGCGGGATAAAGCTCGTGGACGCGGAGATGAGCGCGGAGGACACGGCGCGGTTTTCCATGCGGCGGCGGCTGCTGGCGCTGCATGCGGAGGCGACGGATTTTTTCCACCGGCAGTTGCTGCGGCAGCCGTCGGCGCAGATCGCGCGGGACTATTTGAAAGGGCGCGGGATCGGCGCGGAGGTGGCGAAATCCTGGCGGCTGGG
>JAYWEB010000088.1:0-5344 GCA_043779575.1 Chthoniobacter sp.
TACAGCTCGCGAAGGCGGCGGACGGCGCGGCCTCGCCGGCGCTCGTCCGCGCGCTCGTGGCGGAGACGACGGCGATGGCGGCGCAGATGAAATTCGACAAGGTGGTGAAAACTGGGCCGCGAAAAAAGTGGCTGCGTCTCGCCGCGGCGGCGCTCGCCGCGACGGCCGGGCTGGCGGCTTACGGCGCACACCGGACCGTGCCGCTGGTCCTGCGTGCGTGCCTTTTCAACAACGCCGTGCCGCGCCAGACCGTGATCCGCGACGTGACCGGCGACCGCGTCATCGCCATCGGCGACGACCTGCGCATCGAGGCCGCGGCTGGCGGCGTCGTGCCGGCGAAGGGCCGGCTGCGCGTGAAAACCGCGAAGGGAAAACCGCAGGAATTCGACCTTGCCGCGAATGTCGATAAGCCCGGCTCTTTCGCCCGCGTGCTGCAGAGCGTGCAGGAGCCGTTCGACTACGTGGTCGCGCTCGGCGACGCGGAAAGCCCGAGCTTTCATGTGAAAGTGAAACCGCGTCCCTCGGTCGCCAGCGTGGAGTGCCGGCAGGTCTGGCCCGCTTACACCCAGCTCCCGCCGCAGCGTCGCGCGCTGGGCGATTTGAAAATCCTCGCGGGTAGCAAACTCGTGCTGAAAGTGAAGGCCAGCACCGCCGTGAAGGCCGGCGAAATCCGCCTCATCGGCGCCGACCGCGACAAGCCCGTGAAGACCGCGCCGCTCCAGCCCGCCGCGGAGGACAAGACGCTGCTCACCGGCGAGGCGGCGATCCCCTCCGATGGCGTGACCGGCATGACCCTGCAGCTCGTGGACGAAGACGGCGTGGAGTCGCGCGGCGCGGCCGTTTACCACATCGACGTGGTGCGCGACGCCCCGCCCACGATCAAGATCGTATGGCCCGACCGGCGCGAAATCCTGCTCACCCGCGAGGCGACGGCGCTGATCGCCTTCGAGGCGAAGGACGATTTCGGCGTGGCAAAAGTGCGGCTGCACTACGCGGTCGATTGGGTGGAAGGCGGGCCGCACAAAACCACCGACCTCGACCTCGGCGGCGCGCTGCCGAAGACCATCACGCGGCGCTTCGACTGGAAGGTCGGCGCCCTCGTCCCGCATGTCGAGGAAGGCAGCGTGATCGACTACTGGTTCGAGGTCAGCGACGCGAACAACGTCACCGGCCCCGGCCTCGGCACCATCGACCACTACCAGGCGCGCATCGTCAGCGACGCCGAGAAACGCGCCGACCTCGCGAACCGGCTGAGCGACGCCATGGAAGGGCTGAGCGGCGTGCGCCAGGGCCAGGAGGAACTGAACGCGAAGCTCGGCGAGATCATTTTCGAGAAGCCGCCGGACGGGAAGTAGTTCGCGTCCTAGCAGCCTGTTGAAAAAACTCGGAGGAGCTCGGGTGGATGGCGTCGCTCCGCGCGCCATGCCCCCAACGCGCGCCAGCGCCTCTCTGAGAAATGGGCCTTCGGCGCGGCTATCGCATGGCGCGCGCGGTCATGGACGCGACTGGTGCCGCGCGGCGCGGCGCTGGCGGAGCACGAAGGCGACGCACAGGGCGAGGGCGAGGAGGAGGATGCGAAAGGGGGTGATTTTCGGCCAGATGCTCGGTTCGATGCGGGTGGAAAAGTACTGCGTGAAGAGGATGGCGCCCGTCTCGGATTGAGCGCCGAGGGCGATGACGCGGAGGCCATAGGCGGTGGCCGGTTGCAGCCCGGTGATCGTGGCGATCTGGCTTTCGCCTTCGTGCCGGATGGTGACTTCGGGGAGCGGTGTCCAGCGCACGGCGAGCTGGCCGAGTGAATCGACGATGACGTTGCGGCTTTCGATGCGAAACCGGGAGGCATTGGTCTGCGAGGCAGGCCATTCCAGGGTTGCGCCTTTGGTGGTGACGTCCCGCACTTTCACGCCGGGGGCCGAAGTCAGATCGACCCGCAATTCGTCGGGGACGCCGGAGGCGATCACGGGTGCGGCGGGCTTCGGTGCGGGGCTGGCGGAGGCGGGAGTGGAAATGGGGTCGGTGGTTCGCGGCGAGGCGGACGGGACGGCGGCGAGGACCTCGGCCTCGACGGGGATTTCGAGTTTTTGCTGGTCCGCTTTGACGGTCAGGAGCGCGCGATGTTTCGCCGCGGCGGCGGGCTGGATGCGGACGGTGACGGTGATCTTTTCGCCAGCGGCGAGCGTGACCGGCGAACCGGCAGCGGCGAAAGGCGCGGCGATTTCCCAGCTCACCCGCGTGGCGGTGCCGCCGATGTTTTCCAGCACGAGTTGGGCGTCCGCAGACTTCGCGGCGTCCACGCGGCCCAGCGCCACCGAATCGCGTGTCGCCCGCACGATGCCCCCGACGGGGGCGGCGCGCAACGGGACGCGGAGCGTGAGCGCCGCCGACTGGACGCGCACCTCATCTTCGAGGGCCGCGCGATCGCTGCTGGCCGTCTGCACCGTCACCTGCACGGTGCCGTGGGCGGGCACGGCGAGCCCGGCCGGCACGGTCAGCCGATCGCCGCCCGTGAGCGTGACCCGCAGCTCGGCGTCGGTGTGGTTGGTGAGCTCGAAAGCACCCGTCCGCACGGGATCGCCGACGGCGTGCTGGAGGACGATTTTCGCGGGTGCCGCGGCGAGGGTGGGCTGCGCTTCAGCGTGCATGGGCAGGGTGGTTTCGGGCTGGGAGCTGAACCGCATCACCGTGTCGAAAATGCCCGGCTCCTTGGGGGCGAAGATCACTTTCAAAACCACGCCTGCGCCGGCGGCGAGGCGGTAATTCGCGGAGCCGTCGATTTTCCACGGCGCATCCACGGTCACGCGGCCCTCGGCGAGACCCCCGCCACGGTTGGTGATTTCGAGTGGCTGGGTGGCCGTGGCGCCGACGAGTATGGCGGGAAAATTGAGCACTTCCGGCACGATGATCTCGGGCGGGAGATCGACGATCGTGATGACGACATCGACGGCCGCGGAGACGCCCGCGGCGTTTTGCACGGCGTAGGTAAAGCGGTCGCGCACGATCGCGAGGTCGGCGGGCGGCGTGTAGGTCACGGAGCTGACCTCCAGTTCGACCACCCGCGGGGCGGTCAGCCGGCCGTGCTGCGGCGGGGTGCGAATGAGATATTTGAGCGCTTCGTTTTTGCGCCCGTAGATGCGGAGCAGGATGGGGATGGATTCGCCGCGCGGGACCTTCACGGTGAGCGGCTGGGCGGGCGGCGGAATCTCGGGGGGCGCGTCCTTTTTGCGCTCCGCGCAGGCCGTGGAGGGAGCCCAGATGAGCGCTCCGCAGGCGAGGAGCGCGGCGAGCCAGACGGAGCGGAGGGCGGACATTTTCACGGGGCGAAAGGTTGCGCGGCCCGGCGCGGGGCGTCCAATCTTTCCGCGCTGCCGGACCCCGGCGGATTATGTGATTGCCGCCGGGCGGGCGCGCCGGTATCAACCGGAAACTTTTTCCCGAAGCATGAAAAACGTCCGTCCATTTTCCACCCTCGCCGCCGTGCTGGTTCTGCTCTTGGGCGGGTTCGCGCCGGAGGCTTCGGCGCAGATTTGGGGCTCGCGTTCGGCCAATGCGCCGATGCGCAAAGCGGCGGACATGATCGGCCGGCAGCCGGGGCCGAAGATCGATAAGGATCTGGAGGCCGTCATCAACCCCAGCAACTCGCACGTCCTCATTTCGCTCAGCAAGCAGCGCGTTTATCTCATGACCGGCGACCAGATTTACATCGACTCGCCCATTTCCTCCGGCAAAGCGGGGCACGCCACGCCGCGCGGAAACTTCAGCGTGATGGAGAAGGACCTCGACCACCGCTCCAGCGTCTATGGCAATTTCGTGGATCGCAGCGGACGCATCGTCCGCGGCGGTGTGAGTACGAAAATCGACTCCGCGCCCAGTGGCACGCGCTACTCGGGTGCGCCGATGAAATATTTCTGCCGGCTGACGGGCACCGGCGTCGGCATGCACATCGGCATCCTCCCCGGCTACGCTGCTTCGCACGGCTGCGTGCGCCTGCCGGCGGAAATCGCGCCGCTGATCTACGCGAAAGTGCGGGTCGGGACGCGGGTCGTCGTCGAGGCGTAATAAGCGCGCTCAGCCGAGCCGGCGGCGGAGCAAATCCAGCGCGGTTTGCGCGGTGAGGTCCTTGAAGGTTTCGCGATCTGTCGGGAAGCGATGCGGCTCGACGGTGGTCGGGCCGAGCTTCGTGGCGAGCGCGATGAAAACCGTGCCCACCGGTTTCGCCTCACTCCCGCCGCCGGGTCCGGCGATGCCCGTGGTGGCCAGCGCGTGATCCACGCCGGCGGCCGCGCGCGCGCCTTCCGCCATCGCGGCGGCGCCTTCGCGGCTCACCGCGCCGTGGGCGCGGAGGAGCGCGGCGTCCACGCCGAGCGCGCGGGTCTTGGCCTCGTTCGCGTAGGTCACGAAGCCCTGCATGAAAACGGCGGACGCTCCCGGCACGTTCGTGACGCGGTGGGCGAGCAGGCCGCCGGTGCAGGATTCCGCGGTGGCCAGCGTTTCGCCGCGCGCGGTGAGCAAATCGACAACGACTTTTTCCAGCGAGCGCTGGTCGCACGAGACGAGCTGCGCGCCGAGTTTCGCGGCCACGATTTCCTCCGCGCGGGCCAGCGCCTCCCGCGGTCCGATCAAGCGCAGATCGACCTCGCCGGGCCGCGCACAGTAGCCGACCTCCAGCCCGAGCGCGAGCAGCGGCTCGCCCACGAGTTCCTCGACGGCCGACTCGCCCATCCCGGCGGTGCGGTAGTTGCGCATCGCCAGCTCCGGGCGCGGCGGCAGCACTTTTTCCAAAATCGGCAGGACGCTCGCGATGAACATCGGGTGCAGCTCGCGCGGTGGTCCCGGCAGGAGAAAAAGATGCGGCGAGCGGTCCGTCGGCGGCAGGTAGAGGCCGGGCGCGGTGCCGTGCTCATTCGGCAGCACCGTGGCCTCGGGCGGCCGCCGCGCCTGGAGCCCGATGCGCGCGCTCATCGTCAGCCCGCGCCGCGCGAACCGCTCCCCGATGGCGCGCATGATGTCGGCGTCATGCACGAGTTTCAGCCCCAGCCAGTCCGCCACCACGTCGCGGGTGATGTCGTCCGTCGTCGGCCCGAGCCCGCCGGTGACAAGCACCACGTCGGCGCGCGTCGCCGCCTCGATCAGCGCCTCGCGGATGACCAGCCCATCCGGCACCGTGACCTGCCGCCCGATGCGCAAACCCAGCGGAAACAGCGCCTCGGCGAGAAACCGCAGGTGCGTATTGAGGACGTGGCCGAGCAGCAGCTCGGTGCCGGTATTGATGACTTCGACGCGCATGAGTCGGGAAAGTAGCGCGGGTGCGAGCCCGGACGAGCCGGACTTTGGACTAAAGCCCAAG
>JAYWEB010000089.1:0-5343 GCA_043779575.1 Chthoniobacter sp.
CTTCGCGGGCGATGCCCTTGATCTCCACGGTGCCGTCATTGATCTCGCTGACTTCCATTTCGAAAAGGCGGCGGACGAAATTCGGATGGCTGCGGGAGAGGATGATCTCGGGCCCGCGCACGCCGTTTTCCACCGCCACCACATACGCGCGGACGCGGTCGCCGATGTTGTAGTCCTCGGTTTGCACGCGTTCGCGATTCGGCATGAGGGCCTCGAATTTCCCCAGATCCACGACGACGTCCGAGCGGTCAAAGCGCTTCACCGTGCCGCTCACGATCTCGCCGGCGCGATCCTTGAACTCGTCGTACATGTTCTCTTTTTCCGCCTGGCGGATGCGCTGCATCATGGCCTGCTTCGCGGTCTGCGCGGCGATGCGGCCGAAATCCTTCGGCGTCACCGGCACTTCGATTTCTTCGCCGAGCTGGATGCTGCCCTGGAATTTCTTCGCCAGCTCGAACCGAATCTCGTCGTGCTTGTTCTCGACCTTCTCGACGACCTTCAGCTTCGCGAACGCTTTGATCTCACCGGTTTTCGGATCGATCTCGACACGCAAATCCTTCGCCGGTCCGACCGCTTTGCGCGCGGCGGACAGGACGGCACCGTTGATCGCTTCGAGGAGCACTTCACGTTTGATGCCCTTTTCACGCTCAAAAAAATCGAGGCCTGCGAGGATGTCACTGTTCATAAATGGTGTCCGCATCCGGGGACAAAAAAAAGTGGGTTGGAGACCCACTTGGCTTTTGCCGGGTTTGGAATTCGCGGAAAGTAGGAGATTTGCCGCAGGGCGTCAAGATGGGAAACCGCCCTCCGCTCAAAGCCCGGTCCGCTTCTTGATCCGCGAGATATTTTCCCTGGCAAAGTCGCGCTGATCCTGCGGCAGGTCGGGATCATTGAGCACGCGCATGAAGGCGTCGATCGCCCCCGGCCCGTCGCCCAGCGCCACATACGCCTGCCCGAGGTAAAGCTGGTAGCCCGAGAGCGGGCGGTCCTCGTCTTCCGCGCGGGCGATGAGCTTTTTCAGCGCCTCGACCTCGGCCGTGTAGGCGTGCGCCTCGTGGGCGATTTTGGCGTGGTAGAAAAGGAGGTTCGGATCCTCCGGCAGCCGCGCGATGAGCTGGGACGAAAGCGCATACGCCTCGGAAAATTGGCGCGTTCCATAGAGCAGCAGCGACTTCGTCGCCAGGGATGGCAGGTGCTCCGGGTCCAGCGCCAGCGCGCGGTCCGCCGCGGAGAATGCCTCCGCGTATGCGCGGCGCTGCAGATGCCAAACCGCCAGCCCGTTCCACACCTCCGGCAGCCGCGCATCAAGCTGCGCCGCCTCCTCGAGCACCTGCCGCGCGGCGGTGAATTCCCGCGCCATCAGCAGCTTCATGCCCGTCTGCGCCAGAAACATCGCCCGGTCCCGCGCCGGCGCCCCGGCAAACCGCGCCCGCACCGGCTCCAGATCCGCCAGTTTCCACGCCGGCCCGCCCGCCCGCCGGAAGACCAGCCCCCAATGATCCACGTAACTCAGCGACCAATCCTTTGTCTCCGCGAGATGCTCCAGCAGCGGGCGGTACTGGCTCGGGTCGCCGAGGAAAAGCAGCGCATCGAAACGCTGCTGCCGGTCCGCCTGCCGGAAGAGCGTGGGCGCGAGCACGGCCTGGGCGAAAGCGCGGGTGCGATCCGTCGGCCCCGCGCGATCCTCCGGCGCGAGCAGCTCCGGCCGGCGCGACCGCAGCCACTCATACGCCGGGCCGTTGAAGTAAAGCGTCTGGGCCTGCACGCCCGCGAGCAGCAGCGTGGGCGACTCCAGCAGCGGATCCGCCGCCGGGAAGCGCCCGCGCCCCCACCACCCCGCCGCGGCGAGCAGCAGCGCCCCGGCGGCGAGCCACGGCAGACGGCGGCGGAAGGTTTCGCGGGGAAAAAAGCGGGTCATGGCAGGGCGCGGAACGTAGCCGGAATAATTCCTTGCGCCACCCGTGGCGCTGAACTATTTACCGCCTCCCGTTTTCTCACGGGTTGGTAGCTCAATGGTAGAGCAGTACCCTTTTAAGGTATTGGTTCCGGGTTCAAGTCCCGGCCAACCCACCACTCCGCCGCGCGCCGGCTGGAGGCTGCGCGGGGGTCGGGGAAAAGGGGCGGCAGCGGGCGGCTGGCGCGGTTTTTTTCCCGAGGAGCAGCGCCATTGACCGGAGGCGGGTTCCGCACTTAATGCGTGTGCCGATCATGCCACCCACCGACGACCGACCCGCGACTCCGCCGCCCGCGCGCCAGCCCGTGGCGCTGATCTGGGTGGGCTTTTGGCTGGCGCTGATTTTGGTCGTGGCCAAGGCGATGTCGCTCGGCACTCCGCGCTCCTGGGACTGGCCGCTGGTCCTCACGAAGGTTTCGTTTCGCGACGTGCTTTTCGCGCTGTTGTTCGGCGCGGCGGGCGAGGGGCTCGCGTGGCTGGTGCGGCGGCGGGCGCGGCTCGCGGCCACGGTGCGCGGGCTGGTGGTGGCGGGGTGCGCGGTCTGCGCGCTGTATGCCGTGGTCGCGCATGGCGTTTACGAGGCGCTGGACCGGCCACTGAGTTTCGATTTGCTGCGGCTGATGCGCGGCGCGGCGGTGCAGTCTTCCATCACCGAGCGGCTGACCTGGCCCATCATCATCGCGCTCGCGACGACGCCGCTGGCGCTGCTGGCCGCGGCGCGCTTCGCCTCGCGGCGGCGCGCCCTCCCGCCGGTGCTCCTCGGCGTGGCCGCGCTCTGGATCGCGGTCGGCGCGGTCCATACCTCGGATGGCGTCAAAAAGCTCAAGGTGCAGCGCCTCGCCCTCTCCCCGCACTTCGAGCTGCTGCGCTCCACCGTGGTGGGCCTCGCCGGGAACCGGAAGGACAGCGTGCCGCGTGAATTTCTGCCCGGCGATCAGGACGAGTTCCGGGTCTTTGGCAAGCGGGGCGCGGAGCCGCGGACGGGCTTCCTGCCGGCGGAGAAAACGGCGCGCCCGCGCAACGTCATCGTCATCGTCATGGAGTCCGTGGGGACGAAATACCTGAGCTGGTATGGCGGCCCGTACGCGTCCACGCCGCACCTCGCGGACGAGGCGAAGCATGCCGTGGTCTTCGAAGACATCCACGCCCACGCGCCCTACACGTTCTGCACTTTCATGGCGGTGAATTTTTCCATCTACCCCGGCCTCCCGTGGAGCTACGCCCCGGCCGGCTGGGCGCCGAACTGGCACCTGCGCCTCCCGCCCACGCTCGCCAACACGCTCCAAAAGCGCGGCTGGCGCACGACCTATCTCCACAATGGCGACATGGACTGGGGCGGCTCGCGGCTCGTCATCCGCGACGCCGGCTACGACAGCATCGAGGACTTCCGCGACATGAAGCTGCCCGAGCTGACCTCGTGGGGCGGGGAGGACCGGTTTCTCATCGACCGGCTCATCAAATGGATCGACGAAAAACCGGGCGCACCATTCCTCGCCTACTGCTGGACGGACCAGACGCACGAGCCCTACGCGCAGCGGCCCGGCCGGAAGCCCGAGCACTTTTTCGCCGGACAGCCGCCGCCGGCGCATGCGCCGAAACTCTCGCGCTATCTGAATGTGCTCCACGAGACCGACGAGCATCTCGGGCGGCTCTTTGCCGCGCTGCGCGAGCGCGGGCTGGCGGACGACACCCTCGTCGTCATCACCGGCGATCACGGCGAAGCCTTCGGCGATCCGCACGAGAACCAGGGCCACGGCTTCACCGTCTTCGAGGAGGAGGTTCACGTGCCGCTGATGATGTGGAACCCGCGCCTATTCCCCGAGGGTCGGCGCGTGTCCGGCGTCGGCGGCCACGTGGACATGAACCCCACCATCGCCGACGTCCTCGGCGTGGAAATCCCCGACGCCTGGCAGGGCCACAGCCTCTTCGCCACCGCGCGGCCCAACCGCACCTTCTTCGTCGCCAGCGTGGACGAATACCACCTCGGGATTCGCGAGGGCGAATGGAAGTATATCTTCGAGGCCACCAGCGGCCACGAGACCCTCTTCAACCTCGCCGCCGACCCGCGCGAGCAGGTGAACCTCCTCGGCAGCGAGCCGCAGCGCGTGGCCCGGCTGCGGCAGCGGCTCGCCGGCTGGATCGCGTTTGAGGACCAGTTCCTCGGCTCCGCGCCGTCCACGGTTCCGCATCGGTGATGCGTGATGCGCCGCGCCGCGCGACCTTTCACCCATCACCCCCGCGGCCCCGCGCACGCCGTGGCGATGACGTCCAACTCTTCGAGAAACTTCTCGCGCCGGCTCGCGGGCAGCGCGGCCAGCACCTGCTCCTGCAGCTCCAGCGCGATCTTCCGCCCTTTCGTCAGCGCCCGCTGGCCGGCGGGCTGCAGCTTCACCCGGCGGGCGCGGCGGTCTTTCTCGTGGAGCTGGCGCGCGATCAGGCCCGCCTTTTCCATGCGGGAAAGCGTGGACGTGATCGTGTTTGCGTCGCTCGCCATGAGGTCGCACAGCGCCCGCTGCGTGAGGCCCCGCGGGTCGCCCTCGCTCAGCCAGCGCAGGATGGAAAACTGATCCGGCGTCACTCCGAGATGCGCGATGCGCTGGCGGAAGGACTGGTTCAGCCCATACCATGCGCGCCGCAGCAGCACGGGCAGGCGTTTCGGAGCGGGCGCGGGGTGGGGGAGCGGTGCGGATGGGGCGGGCATATTTGGAAACCGTGCGGTCGGCAGTAGAAACAATTCCGCCGAACCGCGCGCAAGCCGCGAATCCGCGCCGCGGCCCGTTTCCCAAATAACCACGCCGTCATCCTGAACGGAGTGAAGGATCGCTGACGGTACGCGGGCGGAGGCGGTCGGGTGAGATGCGCGCACAGTTCACCAGACCGCCTCCGCCCGTTACTTTCAGGATTGCGCCCGCCTTCGCCCGCCGGGAATTCCGTGCAGAATGACCGCGTTTTTCAACGCGCGCCCATTTGCTACGTGTAAGTAGCTTTGACATCCTCCTCCGCCTTTCTGAAACTCCGTGCACTCCCTTTCGGAGCCACCGCCATCCGCACATGAAACCGTCCTTCGTCTCCGCGCTCGCCCTCACCCTCCTCCTCGCCACCCTGCCCGCGCCCGCCGCGCCGAAGGACCAGCCGGCCCAGCCCGCGCCGTGGCAGGGCTGGCTCGACTGGCGCGGGCCGCTGCAGACCGGCGTGTCTTTGGAAAAAGGGCTGCCCGAAAAAGTGGACGCGAAGGCGGCGCTGTGGACGGCGGATTTTCCGGGGCAAAGCGCGCCCGTCATCGCGAATGGCAAGCTCTACATCATGGGCTTTCTCGGCGAGGGGCCGGACTTGCAGGAGGGCGTGGCCTGCTTCGACGCGGAGACCGGCAAGCCTTTGTGGAAGCAGCT
>JAYWEB010000090.1:0-5338 GCA_043779575.1 Chthoniobacter sp.
CACCCCCAGCGTGACTTTCAGCAACATCGTGGCGAACGGCACGTCGCAGATCGCGGCCGGCGTCCCCATCACGCTCAGCGGCGGCAGCGTGAGTGTGGCTGCCGGGCAGACGCTGACGGTGGGGAACGCCCTCACTGCGGGAACCCTGACCAAGCAAGGTACTGGCACGCTGAGTTTCGGTGCCGCCGCTCCGCTGTCCGGCGTGGGCAACCTGGCCTCCACCGCGGGGACGACTAACGTGAACACCGCCCTGGGCAGCGGCAGTGCGGCGGTGACCCTGACCGGCGCGAGCACCGTGAAATTTGGCAGCGTGAGCCAGACGCTCGGTTCGCTGACGATCGGGGCCGGCTCGACCGTCACCTTCACCAGCGGGCTCGCCTCCTTCAGTGGGGGAGCGGGCGGCAAAGCCCCGAGCTTCGGCGGCTCCGGCGTGGTGCCCGAGCCCGGCACGATCGGCCTGCTGCTCGTCGGCGCGCTCGGCTTCCTGAACCGCCGCCGGAAGGCTTGAGCAAAGATTTTCCAAGTCCGCCTCGCGGCGGACTTTGGAACATGGCGGCTCGGAGTTTCGTCATCGTCCCTCCGGGCTTCATTTTGGTAAAAGGCCGCCGCAGTCCGCACTGCGGCGGCTTTCTCTTTGCCACTCACTATGCGCCAACCCATGAAAGAACTCTGGCGGCGACGCCAAACGTCGCCGTGCCGAAGCCGGTCGAGCGACGCGCCTTTTCGCTCGCCACGCATGGGGCGGCGGGTAGCCTCCGGCGCTCTTATGAAACGCTTTTCCATCATCCCGCTCTGCGTCCTCGCTGTGCTCGCCACGGCGTGTGAAAAACATCCCGCTTCCGAACTCCCGCCCGCGCACGGGGCCGGGGAGCACCATGCCGAAGCCCCGGGCGAGACCGCGCACCCGGCCCAGCCCGCCGGGCATGCCGAGGCTCCGAAGCCCAAAGCCGCCAAGCCCGAGGCTGACGCGAAGCCCGGCGAAGCGCCGAAATTTTTCCCGGAGAACAAAGCAGAAAGCAAATAGCCCCGCGCTGTGAGCGACCGCCCGCCTCCGCCGCCCGACCCGCGCGGGCGCTTGGCACGGAGTTTCGGCCATGCCTGGCGCGGCCTCGGCGCGCTGCTGCGCACCCAGGCCAATGCGCGCATCCACGCGGCGGCCACGGTGCTCGTCGTCGCGGCGGGATTCGCGCTGCGGATTTCGCCGGGCGAATGGTGCGCGATCCTCGCGGCGGTCGGGCTGGTCTGGCTCGGCGAGGGATTGAATACGGCCATCGAGACCCTCACCGATCTCGTCTCGCCGGGGCCGCATCCGCTGGCTGGCCGCGCGAAAGATGTAGCCGCCGGCGCCGTGCTTTGCGCCGCCCTCGCGGCCCTGGTCATCGGTGCGGTCGTCTTCCTCCCGCATCTCGCGGAGCTGGTGGCGCGGTGAGTCCGCCCGGCCCCGTCCCGAGGTTGCGGAGGTTGGCCGACGGCGCGATTCTCCCGACCTCGCCATTTTGAAACCGCTCTTTTCCATCGTCATCGCCGTGCTTGCCGCTTGGGGAAATCCGGCGCGGGCGGCGGATCGTCCGGCGCTGTCGCTCGCGGACCTGGCCGGGCGGGCGGAGCTGAAAGCGGTGTGGACGGGCAACGGGCGCGACCAACTTTCGCTGGCGGTGACCAACCCGTCGGGCGCGGCGGTCACGGTGGCGATTCCGGCCGGATTCATCGCCGCGAACCGCGCCGGCGGCGACCGGCTCATCGTCCTCCGCGCCGCGCAACTCACCATCCCACCGGGGTCCGCGGCCACGGTCGCGCTGCCCGTCGCGGCGCTCGCGGCGAAGAACGCGCTCGCCGCGCAGCCGTATCGCGCGACGCCCGACGCCGAGCCGCGGCTCGCCGAGTGGCTGAAGTTTCTCACCGAGCAACCCGACGTGCCGCGGGCCACGACGCAGCTCGTCACGCTCGCCCTTTTGGAAGACGTGACCTTTCCGCAATGGCAGCAGTTTCTCACGCCGCAGCGCGCGGGCGAACCGGCCGGCCAGTCGCACCCCACGCCGGTCGAGGTCGCCCAGGCCATCGACGCGCTGGGTCTGCTGCGCCGGCTCGCGCCCGCAAAAACCTTTGCCCTGGCCACCGACGCCGAACTCAA
Organism: Chthoniobacter sp.; assembly: GCA_043779575.1. Lineage (GTDB taxonomy): Bacteria > Verrucomicrobiota > Verrucomicrobiia > Chthoniobacterales > Chthoniobacteraceae > Chthoniobacter. The sequence continues at coordinate 2,132 of JAYWEB010000090.1, forward strand.
ATTCCGCGCGCTCCGCAACCCGTGGTGCCGCGCCAAAGCTACGCAGCTCTATGGCATCACCCTGCCCACGAGCGACGGCGCGGTGCCGCCCGACCTCGGCCAGCTCCTCCATCTCAAACCTGGCGACAACTGCCCCGTCTGCCGCCAGCGCAGCGAAATGCAAACCCCGGCCATTCCGTAGGCGGGATGCGGGTGGGCCGCGGTCCCCGGCGCGGTGGCCAAACAGCGGGATGTTTTTTCCCAAAGAGCGCCGCCGGGACAATGCCGATTGACCTGTCTCGGCGACGGTTGGAAGCTGCGCCATTCGTTCGGGATCAACCTCTGCCCTTGTCGGCGGGGCCGGGGTCGCTGCCACCACGAGGCGCTCGAAGGCCGACCTCCATTCACCCTCATGCCGCCCCTTTCCTTCCAGCCCACCGGTATCACTTTCCGCCCCGACAGCTCGCGGGTGCTGATCCGTCCGTTCGTCCCCGGCGACCCGGCGCGCATCGTCCCGGTGATCGGCCGCGCCCTCGCGCTGAGTGAGGCCGAGACGGAGGAGCAGCTTGCCGCCGTCCTCGCGGACTTTGGCAGCCGGCATGTGGATATCCGGGCCATTTGGAAACAGCATTTCCAGAAGGTCAAAGCGCATGTCTTCAGCAGCCGGCCACTCTCCGAAGCCCGCCAGCTCTACATCGGCGCGCTTTTCTCCGGCGAGTATGCCTTGGAATCCGCCGCGCTTTTCAATCCCTCGATCGTCCCGCACCCGGATCAGGACGGCCTCGCCGACGGCGACCTGCGGTTCATCCTCAGCCTGCGCGCGACGGGCGAGGGCCACATCTCGTCCATCGAGTTTCGCACCGGCGTGATCCACGCGGATCACACGATCGCGGTGGAGACGCCGTCGCGGTTTGTGGCCGCGCCCGCGCTGAATCCGAACCCGACTTATCGGAAGACGGTCTTTCTCCACAAACTCATGGAAATGGGTTTTGAAAACGACTGGTCGGACCTCGTCATGGAGTCGCTGGGCAGCGCCTTTACCCTCCAGGAGCTGGAGAAGGCCATGCACCACGCGATCCGCGGCCGGCACCCGCTGCCGCGCGAGGCGCAGCGGACCATCGAGTGTGTGCGCTGGCTCGCGGAGTCGAATTACGAAATCCATTTCGACCCGGCGGTCGCCGTCTCGGAGCGCATCATTTTCCCCGTCTCCTCCAATGAGAGCAACGGCATGGAGGACGCCCGCTTCGTCCGCTTCGTCGAGGACGACGGCAGCGTGATCTATTACGCGACTTACACCGCCTACAATGGGCGCGCGATCCTGCCGCAGCTTCTCGAAACGACGGACTTTCTCCACTTCCGCGCGCTCACGCTGAATGGCCGCGCGGTGCAAAACAAAGGCATGGCTTTCTTCCCCCGCCGCATCGACGGCCGCTACGCCATGATCTCGCGGCAGGACGACGAGAACCTCTTCCTCATGTTCTCGGACAACCCGCATTTCTGGAGCGATCCGAAGCTGCTGCAGCGGCCGGGGCAGCCGTGGGAAATGGTGAAGATCGGCAACTGCGGCTCGCCCATCGAGACGGATGCGGGCTGGCTGGTCATCACGCACGGCGTCGGCCCGATGCGCAAATACTGCATCGGCGCGATGCTTCTCGATCTCGACGATCCCACGCGCGTGCTCGCGCACCTGAGCGCCCCGCTCCTCAGCGCCGTGGGCAACGAACGCGAAGGCTACGTGCCGAACGTGGTCTATACCTGCGGCGCGCTCGTGCATCGCGGGCGGCTCATCCTGCCCTACGCGATGAGCGACACCGCCTCCACGATCGTGACCATGGAACTCACCGTCCTGCTCGACGCGCTGAAGGCGCAGCAGAGTTAGCTGCGGATGGAAACGCCGGCCGTCGGCGTGTTTGGCTTGGGCCGCGAGGTTTTGGAGTGCGCCTGTCCTCTGGCGCTTTCGGGGCGAGCACGGCCACGGCTCGCGGCCCCGCTCCACCAGCGTCCGCCTTCCGTCCTGCTCTTGCTCTTGCTCCTGCTCCTGATCTCTTCCCCGCCGTCGAAGGAGCAGGAGCAAGAGCAGGATGATTTTTTAGACACCCTCGGACAAGCGGCGGAGCACCGGTGAGGCGGTTGGGCGCGGCGTTTTCCGCGTTGCCCCGGCGGGGCGGGTGGCTTTCACTCGCGCCATGTTTTTCGTCACCATCCTCGGCAGCGGCAGTGCGGGAAACTGCGCGCTGGTGGAGACGGCGCAGACGCGGCTGCTCATTGATGGCGGGCTGAGCGCGCGGCAAATCGGGGCGCGGCTGGCGCTGTGCGGCGTCAGTCCGCTGGAGATCGACGGCATCCTGCTCACCCACGAGCACGGCGACCACGCGGGCGCGCTCGATGTGTGGTGCAAAAAATTTGCCACGCCCATCTATTGCAACCGCCTGACCGCCGAGGTGCTCCAGCGGGATCGCCCCAAGCTGCGCAAGGACTGGCGGCTGTTCGTGACCGGCAGCGCCTTCACGATCAAGGACATCACGGTGGAGACCTTCCCCGTGCCGCACGATGCGGTGGAGCCGGTCGGTTTCGTGCTCCACCACGGCGCGGACGCGCTCGGCGTGCTGACCGATCTCGGCCAGGCGACGAAGCTCGTCCACGAGCGCGTGCGCGCCGCGCAGACGCTGCTCATCGAGACGAATCACGACGAGAAGCTGCTGCAAAACGACACCCGGCGGCCGTGGTCCGTGAAGCAGCGCATCATGTCGCGCCACGGGCATCTCTCGAACGCGGCGGCGGCCGGCGTGCTCGCGGAGCTGCTCGGCGGGCGGCTGCGGCGCGCGGTGCTCGGGCATCTGAGCCGGGATTGCAACAGCCCGGAACTGGCCGTGGGCACAGTGCGCGCGCGGCTCGACGCGGCGGGCGCGAACGAAGTCGAGGTGCTCTGCGCCGGCCAGCGCGAGATCAGCGCGCGGCTGGCCGTGGCCAGTGCGTGAGCGTGATGCCGTGGCGCGCGAGCAGCGGAGTCAGCGCGGCGTAGTCGGGCTCGGCGGGCTCGGCTCCGGGGTGAAAATACAGCTCGCTCGTGCCGTCGGGGAGTCGCGCGAGGAGGCGGGCGATGGCCGCGGTGGTCATGTGTCCGGTTTCGCGCAGGCCGAAAACGCGGTCGGCAAACTGCACGCCGCGCCTTTCCAAATGCGGGAGCGCGGCGCGGCTGAGGGCGTGGAAAATCCACGGCACCGGGGC
>JAYWEB010000091.1:0-5334 GCA_043779575.1 Chthoniobacter sp.
CGTAGCCGAGGCCGGCATTGAGGAAGTTGCGCCCGATGCGTCTGTCCATGCCGATGCCGTCAGCGACCATCTCCACATCTGCGCCACTGGCTTCGCAGATGGCGCTGACGGCGTTGATGTAGCTGATCTTGAGCGAGAGGAAGGAGTTCGCGGCGTGCTTGATCAGCTCGGCGCTGTTGATGTCGGTGACGAGGATGGGCGCCTTGAACGGCTCATAAACCTGCTTCATCAGGTCGGTCGCGCGCTGGCTGGAGGAGCCGATGACGACGCGGTCCGGGTTCATCAAATCGGGCACGGCGCAGCCTTCGCGGAGAAACTCGGGATTGCTGACCACGTCGAATTCCGAGCCTTTGTTGTAGCGCTTGATGGTCTCGGCCACCTTCTCGCCGGTCTTCACGGGCACGGTCGATTTGTCCACGACGACGCGGTATTGGCCGGGCTTGAGCACCCCGGCGATCTCGCGGGCCACGCGCTCGATGTAGGTGAGATCGACCGAGCCATCGGCCTGCGGCGGGGTGGGCACGGCGATGAAGATGATCTGCGAATGATCGACGCCGTCCTCGATGGAGTTGGTGAAGCGCAGGCGCTTGGCGGCGACGTTGCGGTGGACGAGGTCTTCGAGGCCCGGCTCATAGATCGGGATTTTGCCCGCCTGAAGGGCATCCACTTTCCGCTGGTCGTTATCCACGCAGACGACGTGATGGCCGATTTCAGCGAAGCAAGCGCCTGAGACGAGGCCGACGTAACCGGAGCCGATGATGCAGAGTTCCATGTGTAGCAGTTGTATTGGTTGTTGGTATTTTGGCGTAGGCGAAAAAGTCGGGGAATAAAGGCGAGAGCCTCCCAGCGCGCAAGGAGGAACAATTTCCACCCGAAAGCACGTCCGCTGGCCGGGGTCAGCGGTTCTTTCCGCTGCCGCTGCCGCTGGAGACCGCGTTCGGGTCGAGGGAGAAGGGGATGCGGATATTCGGCAGATCTTTCAGGGTAAAGGTGACGAGCACCCCGACTTCGTTGACGCCCCGGTTGTCGCGCACGCTGAGGCCGAGCGAAGCCACCCAGCTCGAGAGGTCGCGGTGGACTTGATAGACTTGGTTTTCGAGCACGCTGTCGTTGAATTCGTATTGGTCGCGGAAGCTGAAGGCCCAGTTGTCATTCACGCGGTAGTAGCCGCCGAAGCTGACGAGGTTGCTGTTGGGGAACTGGTTGTTTCCGTCGATAAACCGCTGGCCGAGGTTCACGCTGACGGATTTGCTGACCATCAGGTTCAGGGCCGAGTTGATCTCCGTGAAGCCGGAGTCGAGCAGCGGGAACTGCGAGTCGAGCTGGAAGCTCATCCAAGGGAGCGGAGTCCAGCGGAGGCGGTTGAAGAGGTTGGAAAACGTCCCGGTGTCCGCGAGCACGGAGTAACCGCCGAAGTTGGGGCGGTCGATGTTCACGTCCAGAAAGGTGTCGATCTCGAACCAGTTGAGCGTGTCGTTGTCGCGGCGCGTTTGCAGGCGGTTGCGCACGCCGAGGCGGATGATCGACCAGTTGTCGAGGGAGTCGATGGTGTTGAACTGTGGAAAGTCGATCGGCGCGAGCTGGGTGGAGCGGTTCAGGCGGTCGAACTGCAAAATGCGCCCTGGGTCTTTGTCCGAATAGACGAAGGAGGCGTTCACGTAGGGCTGCACTACATGGCGCAGGCCGTCGAGCCCCCAGATGCGCGACTGCACGCCTTCGTAGGCTTTGGAAAACTTGAACGACGACTCAAAGCCAGCCGTCAGCGCCGGGCGGAAAAGTGCGCCCTGGCGGCGGAGGATCTGATTCACCGTGGTCACCGTGGAGCGCGTGTCGGGTGCGCCGTTCTGGCCGGGGGTGGTGACATTTTTGGTCGTCGTGACCGCCTCCGTGAAGCCGCTGTCGCCGTAATAAGTGCCGCGCACGCCGAACCTCGGCACAAAGGAAAGAAAGCCGAAGTAAGTGCCGGGAAAGCTGAGCTGGTGGTAGGTGTCCGCGCGGAAGGTGTCGTAGTCGGGGAAGGCCGATCCCTTCGCAAAATTGCGCCGGAGGAAGCCGGCGCTGGTCTCGCCGTCGTAGAAAAGCGGGCTCTTGAAAACCGGCTGGCGCTTCATGTCAAAAGCCAGCTCGGGTAGCCGCTCGGTGCCGTCGAATTCATCATTGATCTGCTCCCGGCCCATGAGCGTGAGCGTGTAATCCTCGTCCCACTTGGTGATCGCCAGCAGGCTGTCCGGGTTCGGGTCCAGCCGAAACTCCCCTTCGTCGAAGTCCTGCAAGTACCGTTTGTCGCTCAGCTTGTTGATATTCACCGTGGTGAAAATGTCCTCCGTCCAGTAGGTCCGATCCTGCAGCGTCACCCGATAGCGGCTGGAGTCGATGCGCTCGCGGTTCAGGCCCGTCTTATTCGTCCCCGGATTCGAATCCTGAATGTAGTAGGTCAGGAAGCGCCCCCAGTTTTCGCCGCCTTTCACCTCCCGGTCCTTGCGCTGTTCCTTCGTCTCGCCGGCACTGTGGAGGAAACTGCCCTGGCGCTTGGCGGTGCCCCAGCGTCCCTCCAAGCCCACGCCCACGCCACGATCCGAGAGCACATCGAGCCGCAGTTTCCCCGCGATGTGCTCGGTCAGCGGAAAGCTCGTATCCGTCAGCAGATACGCGCCCCACGCGCTGGTGTAGCCGGGGATGAACATGAAGCCCGAATCCTGATTCAACGACTGGTAGAGATACGGATACCAAAAGACCGGCGTGCGCCCGACGTAGAGCTTCACATTGGAGAAAACCACGCGGTCTTTCGTGTAAATGCGGACCGTTTTCGCGCGGAGATAGTAGTCCGGCTTGGAGGAGTCGCTCGTGGTGAAAAGCCCGTCTTTCACCAGGTAGGCATTGGAGCCGAGCGTCGAGAGACTGCCCCCGCCGAAGCGGAAGGGCAGCGCCTCGCCTTGGAAATCGGCGGTGCTGAAAACCTTCGTCTCCAGATTGTAGAGCGCCCGCTCCGCGGTGAAGAGGCGGCCCTCCCGGTAGAGCCGCACATCGCCCGAGAGATAAACGTCCCGCGTTTCGGGATTGTACTGGCCGTAGTCGCAGTAGATCGCCGTGTCCTTGTAGCGGATGACCACGTTTTGCTCCGCGATCGCCAGCCCGTTTTCCACGCGGGTGAACTCCGAGGTGATCTCGATCGGGATGTCGCCAAAGCTCCCGAACTGCGCCCGCGCGGCCCCGAGGCCGAAGCAGACGAGGGCGAGTGAAAGCAGCAGTTTTTTCATGGAAAGGAACGCGGAGGCTAGAGGCGGGCGGAGAAAGTTGCCAAGGGGAAAACGGGAATCCAAATTCCGCAGTCCGCCCAAAATGGGGGGCGGGTGCAATGCCGACGGGTGGCGAAGCCGGCGCTTTTCCGCCCCGTCCGGTCCTGTGGATTTGATTTGGATTTCGTGTTTTCCCCTCCGTCCGCCACCTTTGGAAACGCTGATTTGGTCCACGAAAGGCACGAACGACACGAAAAGAGCAGTGCCCAAAGGTTGGTGTGTTTGGGGCGCGTCTTTTTTCGTGCTCTTCGTGTCTTTCGTGGACTCCATCCTGGTTAAGTCAGCGGTTCCCTTGCTCTCCTCCCTCCCGCAGAATAGCCTCCGCCATGCCCATTCTATCCCTCCTCGCCGTGGTCGTCATGCTCGTCCTCGTCGGCGTCGGGATCGTCCTCGGTGCGGTGGCCGTGGCGCTCACGCTCGGTTTGGTCGCGGCGGGTGTCGTTTCCTCCTCGGTCATGATCGGCGTCTGGCGCGGCCAGGCGCAGGCCGGGCTGCGGGCGTTTCTGCTCCAGCTCGGCGTGCTCGGCGGCATCCCCGCCGGGATGCTCTGTGCCTGGGTCGGCACCACGCTGTGGCAGGAAATCGACAGCACGCTCGTCGTGATCCTCGTCGCCGGCGGATTGGCCGGAGCGCTCGGCGGCACGGTCGTGGCGCTGATGTTCGACTTCCTCGCGGGCCGCGTCCACCACTGGCTCGGCGCGCGGCTCGCTGGCGTGAAGGTGCGGGAGTTGCCGCGCGCGTAAGCTCGATCCTCGACAGCCGCCGCGCGTCGTTTTACAACGCGCGGCCATGTCCAGCAGCCTCCCGCTTTCCACCGCCGCCGCCCTCTCCGGCGGAGCCGCCCGCCTCGCCGCCTCGAAGGTCCTCGTGGGCCTCGACGGCTTTGTGGACACCATCCTCCACGTCGTCGCCCAGCGGGAGTCCGCCACGAAATACACGCGCCTCACCCGCATGCGCGACTTCGCCGCGCGCATCGATGCCGCCGCCGGGCTGAGCGCGAATTTCGAGTTCGTCACCCAGATGGTGAAGCTCGGCGGCAACGGCCCCATCATGGCCCACGCCCTCGGCCGCGCCGGGCTGCCCACCACTTACATCGGCAATCTCGGCGCACCCAATCTCCATCCCGTTTTCGCCCCGCTCGCCCGCGAGGCGCGCGTCATTTCCATCGCCGAGCCCGGCTACACCGACGCCATCGAATTTGCGGACGGCAAGCTCATGTGCGGCAAACACGAGAGCCTCAAGGACGTGAACTGGGCCAGCCTCCTCCGGCATCTGCCCGAGGAAAAACTGCTCGCCATCTTCCGCGAGTCCGCGCTCATCGCGCTCGTGAACTGGACCATGCTCACCCAGATGTCCGCCATCTGGACGAAGCTCGCGACCCGCATCGCCCCGCAGCTCGGCGGGGAAAAGCGCTGGCTCTTTTTCGATCTCGCCGATCCCGCGAAACGCTCGCGCGAGGATCTCGCCGCCGCGCTGCGGCAAATCGCGCGCTTTCAAAAACACTTCCGCGTGATCCTCGGCCTGAACCTCCAGGAAAGCCGCCAGGTCGGCGAAGTCCTCGGCTTTCCCGCGCCCGAGGAAACCTACGGCACCGTGGCCCAGCATGCGTCCGTGCTGCGCGACGCGCTGCGGGTGGATACCGTCGTCATCCACCCCACGCACTTCGCCGCTGCCGCCGATGCCACCGGGGCGGCGCACGTCGTCGGCCCGTTCACCGCGAAACCAAAGATCACCACCGGCGCGGGCGATCATTTCAACGCCGGTTTCTGCGTGGGCCGGCTGCTCGGCCTCGACCTCGCGCCCAGCCTGCAAAGCGGCGTGGCCACCTCCGGCTACTACGTCCGCCACGCCGCCAGCCCGTCGCTCCGGGAGCTGGTGAAATTTCTCCGCACGCTGTGAGGCGGTGACCGAATATACAGGCGCGCTTCCGCGTGCGGGATGAACCAACCAAAAACGGTGTCATCCTGAGCGGAGCGGAGGCGGAAAGGCGGGCGTAGCGGAGTCGAAGAACCCCGTGGAGTTGCCAGCGACGTCGCCC
>JAYWEB010000092.1:0-2120 GCA_043779575.1 Chthoniobacter sp.
GCCAGCTCGAACTCGGGTTCATCCCGGCGCCGGCTGCGGTTCATCTCCACCATCTTCGCGTAGGGAAAGGCCGCCTGCGGATAGCGGTAGACGGACCGCATGTAGGAATGGGTGGGCGTGGAGTCGGTGTAGAAATACTCCTCCTTCACGTCCTCGCCGTGGTTGCCTTCGGGGCCGCTCAGACCGAAGAGCCGTTCCTTGAGGATCGGGTCCTTGCCGTTCCACAGGGCCAGCGCGAAGCAGAGCCGGCATTCGCGGTCGGTGATGCCCAACAATCCGTCCTCGCCCCAGCGGTAGGCTCGGCTGCGGGCGTGTTCGTGCGGCAGGTAGTCCCAGCAGGTTCCATCCGCCGAATAGTCCTCGCGCACCGTGCCCCACTGCCGCTCCGAAAGATACGGCCCCCAGCGCTTCCAGTTCTTTTCGCGGCGCGCGTCTTCGTCGAGGCGGATTTGCTCGGGCGTGTGATGAGGCACCATGCGCGGAAGCTAGTTTCTGCGAGCGCATCGCGACAAGCTTTCGCGCGACGATCTGGCGAAGCCGTAGGCGAGCCTAGTCCCCGTCGAGCAGCCGTCCGAGCCCGCCGAGCATCGAGCCTTCGCCGGTCGCGCTGCCGCCGTGGCCCGGCGCGTTGGCGAGGATGCGGTCGGCCATGCGGGAAAAGGGGAGGCTTTGCAGCCAGACGGTACCGTGCCCGCGCAGGGTCGCGAGGAACATGCCTTCGCCGCCGAAGAGCATCGACTTCAGATTCCCCGCGCGCTGGATGTCGTATTGGATGCCGGGCGTCATCGCCGCGAGACAGCCGGTATCGACGCGGAGAGTTTCGCCTTTGAGTTCACGTTTCACCACCGTTCCGCCGACGTGGAAAAAGCAGAGCCCATCGCCACGAAGACGTTGGAGGATAAAGCCTTCGCCACCGAAAAGTCCGGCTCCGAGTTTTTTGTTAAACGCGATGCCGACCGACGTGCCCATCGCCGCGCAGAGGAATGCATCCTTTTCGCAAATCAACTCGCCGCCAATCTGCGCAAGATCGACCGCGATGATTTTTCCCGGATACGGCGCGGCGAAAGCGACCTTCTTTTTTCCCGCACCACGATGCGTGAAGTGCGTCATAAAGATCGACTCCCCGGTGAGCACGCGTTTCCCGATATTTTTTAGCGCGTCGAAGAAGCCGCCAACCGGCGCGGAGCCGTCGCCCATCTTCGACTCAAACTCGATCTCCTCCTCCATGAAACTCATCGAGCCCGCCTCCGCGATCACCGTCTCGCCGGGGTCGAGTTCCACTTCAAGAAGCTGCATGTCATCGCCGAAAATCTGATAGTCGATGACGTGCGAATTACGCGGCCCGGACGGGAAAGGCGGTGGCTCGGGAGGCATGGCCGGCGATGCGTTACTTCAGCTCGGCGACCTTTGCTTTGATCGCGTCGAAATTCGGCAAATCCTTCGGCGTCGGCGTCTGCTCGGCGTATTGAATCACGCCCGCTTTATCCACGACGAACGCCGCGCGCGCCGAACTGTCGCCGATGCCTGCGATGCCTTTGAAAAGCACGTCGTAAGCATTGGTCGCTTCCTTGTTCAAATCGCTGACGATCGTGAGGCCGATGCTGTTCACCTTCGCCCAGGCTTCCTGGGCAAACGGGCTGTCGATGCTGATCGCAATCACTTCTGCACCTGCGCCGGAATAGGCTTCGAGGCCCTGCGAGACGCTGCACATTTCCTCCGTGCAGACGCCGGTGAAAGCGAGCGGGAAGAACAGGATGACCGTCGTCTTGCCCGGCGCAGGCAGCGTCACATCGACGAGGCCGGTGGCGTTTTTGGATTTGAGGGTGAAAGTGGGAGCGGCGGTTCCGACGGAGAGAGGCATGGGATTTTTGGAGTGAAGGTTTGGATTGTGATGGAGCCGGCGTGATTAGCCGACGCGGATTTCACCATCAATCCAATTAAACGACCCGACTCACAAAATAGCGGCGCAACGAACGTCGCCCAAGGAACGGTGGCTGGGAAACCAACGTTCCTTGCACATCTAGTCAGCTAAGTTTTCCCCGCTGTCCTGAGTTTATCTGGCAGCAGCCATGCGCACTCGTCAATTTTCATATTCTCTCTGCGTCTCCATCATCGCCGCC
>JAYWEB010000093.1:0-5333 GCA_043779575.1 Chthoniobacter sp.
GTGGGGTGGGGGGTGATTGGTGATGGGTTGGGGCGGAGCTAAAAAATACGCGGTCATTCTGAACGGAATTCCCGGCGGGCGAATGCGGGCGGGAATGGAGTGAAGAATCGCTGACTGTAAAGTGGGCGGAGGCGGTGCGGTGGGATGTGCGTTCCAAGCTCCGCGCCTCCGCCCACGGAATAGTTAGAGGTCCTTCGACTCCGTTCCCGCCCACCTTCGCCCGCCGGGAACTCCGCTCAGGATGACGGCGTTTTTTTAGACGGAGCCACGAACGACCAATCACCCGTCACTTTCCACCCGTCCGCCACCCGTTACTTCTTCACCTTCGCGTCCGCGTTCGCGCCTATGAGCAGGACGGCGTCGCCGTCGCCGCGCTCGGGATCGACTTGAAAGCTCAGGCCGAAGCCCTCGGCGCGCAGCGCATTGAGGGTGGTGGTGATGCGCTCGACCGGCAGCGCGGGCCCGGCGGAAAGAATCAGCCCCGCATGGCGCGCGGACTTGGATTGCGTTTCGCGGATGGCCCCGACTTTCCAGCCCGCACCGGCGAGGATTCTCGTGAGCTTTTCCGCCGTGGCATGGCCCGCCGCATCGCCCGGGGTCACGAGGATGACGATCTCCCGCAGGCCGTCGCCCGCGCGCCGTTCGGTGCGGAAAAGTTCCTGGGACTCGCTCTTTTCCGCCGGCAGGCGCACGGGACGAACCTCCGTGGTGTCGCCGGCCAGCAGTTGTGAGCGCGACATCGGGCTGGAATCCGGGAGCAGCGCCGAGTGCGGGCGCGGCGCGATGGAGAGCGCCTCGACCTGATGTTCCAGCGTTTCGATCCGGGCCTGGAGCATCTCGCAACGCGCGGCCCACTCGGGCGCGGCGGGTGCGGCGGGGTCGGTCAGGTCCACGACTTCGCGGCATTGCGGGCACTGCACGCGCTTTTTCCGGCTCGTCGCGCTGATGGTGAACGCTCCGCCGCAGGCCGGACACTTTTGTTCCAAAACGGGTGGAGTTGCGGGCATCTTTTTCATCCGGCGACGCTCGCCCGCGGCGTGATCTCGCGGGCACCCAGCGGGGTGGTTAAAAATTCGCGCTCCTCGTCGCTGATCCGGGTGGCGGGCAGACGTGGCTCCTCCGGCGACAACGGCGGCACCGCGCCCGACCAGTCCGGGACGCGCGTGGGCTCGTGGCACACGGGACATTCCAGCGTCTGGCGGCAGCGGCGCGCGTCCACCAGGATCTTGTTCTCGCAGTGAACGCAAAAAAACTTCAGTTCGATCCCCAAAATGTCCGCCGGAAACGCCTCGGCGCACACCGCCGATTCGCCGGGACGGGCGGGAAAACCGGGGACGGGAATCACCCGCAGACAGCGCGGACAACTGCAGAAACCGCCCGCGTTTTCCGGCGCGGAGCTGAGACTTTCGCCGCAGATGACACAGTAAAAATGAATTTCATCCATGGGCTGGTCGGGGGGTTGACAAAGCGACCATGCCCACTACTAATGGGCCGTCAAGTTGAAACCTACCCCAACATATTGGGCTTTTGCTTGGATTTCGGCGTCGTTGTCCGCGCCAGCCATGCCCTTTCGCACTTTTGCATGAAGACCTTTGCCGAGCCGCCCGCGGAGCTTTCCGAGCCCGAGATCGAACCCTCCTCGCTCCAGTTCATCGAACGGGAATTCCCGGAGCTTTTTCGCGACCGCGAAGACCGGCCCCGCATCCGGGAAGTCCACCGCGCCCTGTTCATCGAGGGGCAGCCGCTGGCCGTGGTGCGCAGCCAGTTCACCCGCCGGCAGGGGAGCTTGCGGGTGCTCGCCGTGACGAGTGGGAAAGGCGGCGTGGGCAAGACGACCGTGAGCGTGAATCTCGCCACGGCGCTCGCCCGGAGCGGCCAGCGGGTGCTGCTTTTCGACGCCGACCTCGGCATGGCGAATGTCCACATTTTCACCGGCGTGACCCCGCGCGGCACGCTCCTCGACGTGGTGGAAGGCCGGGTGGAACTCGCCACCGTCCTCACGCCCGGGCCCGCCGGCGTGCAGATCGTCTGCGGCGCGTCCGGCATGGCGGGGCTCGCGGACCTCGACGCCCGGGTGATCGCGCGCCTCGGCCGCGAACTGACGCGCCTCGCCGGGGATTTCGACGTGCTGGTCATCGACACCGGCGCGGGGATTTCCGCGCAGGTCATGCACTTCCTCGCGCTCGCGCACGAGATCATCGTGGTGGCCACGCCGAATCTCGCCGCCACGCTCGATGCCTACGGCGTCATTAAAGTGGCGCGCGAAGCCCGGCTCAGCGCGGAGATTTCCATCCTCGTCAACCAGACCGAAGACGACGCCGAGGCCGGCGCGATCTTTGCCCGGCTCAGCGGCTGCACCCATCGCTTCCTTGGTTTTCTCCCGGCCAGCCTCGGCTCCCTGCGCCGCGATCGCGCCGTGGAGGCCGCCAATCAAAGCCGGCAGCCGCTCGTCCTCGCCCAGCCCGACGGCGAAAACACCCGCCGCTTTCTCGCCATGACCGCGCGCCTCCTCGCCGCCGCGCCCGCCGCCACCACGGCCCCGGCGGCATCCGCCGCCGCCTGACGCCCCCGCTTTCCATGACCCGCCACCCAACCAAACACCATGAAACCGCAACCGATCCAAACCTCATTCCGTCCCGTGATTAGCACCTTCGACCCGGCCGAGTCCGGCGACCCGCTCGCCAGCCTCATCGCCGCCGTCCCCGCACCTCCCCCCGCCGACGCTTCCCACCTCCGCGCGCTCCTCCCCGGCACCACCTTTCTCGAGTATTACGGCCTCACCGGCAACCCGTTTGCCGACTGCGTCCACCCAAACTTTTTCTACCGCACCGAGAGCCACACCGACGCCTTTCGCAGCATGCTCCAGGCGGTGGAATTTCACGCCTCGCTCGGCCTCGTCACCGGCCCCAGCGGCACCGGAAAAACGCTCGTCTCCCAGCTCCTCCTCGAGCAGCTTGACCCCGCGAAATACCACGTCATCCTCGTCCTCGTGACCCCCGGCCTCACGAAGACCGGCCTCCTCCGCGAGATCCTCTCCGAGCTGAATCTCGCCCTCCCCGTCGGCATCCTGCGCGTCCAGGATTTGGTCAAACTGCTGGGCAACCACATCATCGACATGCACCAGCGCGGCCAGCGCCTCGTCATCATCGTGGACGAGTGCCACCTGCTCGACGCCGACTGCCTGCACATCATCCGCACGCTCAGCAATATCGAAATCCCCGAGCGCAAACTCACCACCAGCCTGCTCTTTGGCGAAGCCCGCCTCGCCCAGCGGCTCGAGCACCCGACCTACGAATCCCTCCGCAACCGCATCTACCTCCGCAGCCAGCTCCAGCCGCTCCGCCCCGACGAAACGCGCCAGTACGTGAAGTTCCGCCTGCTCGTCGCCGGCCGCATGACCGAGCTGTTCACCCCCGTCGCCCTCGACGCCCTGCACACCCATTCCAAAGGCATCTGCCGCACCCTGAACAAACTCTGCATGCTCAGCCTCATTGACGGCGCCAACCGCCAGCAAACGCTCGTCGATGCCGACGCCGTGGAAGCCGCCGCCGCCCGTCTGTAACTCCGCCCGATGGAGCCACCCCGCAGCAAGACCGACCTCCGCCGCCCCCGCCCCGCGCTGCCTCCCCCGCGCCCCGTCGCGTCGCCACCCACCGGCGCTTCCGAGCAGTCCTTCCTCTTTGGCGAAACGCCACCCGCCAGCCCCGTGCCAGCGGCCCCCGACGGCGCTGGCCGATAGCCCGGAGCGGTCGATTCGGGCTGCTGCACAGGCGGCTGGGAGCGCGTTCTTCCTTTGGCGGAAACTTTCGTTGTCACGGATGGCGATGCGCGTACTTTCACCGCACAAGGATCACCGCCCATGAACCTCCACCCCCCGTTTCCCCGCCGTCTTCAGCCTGCGTTCACGCTGGTCGAATTACTCACCGTCATCGCGATCATCGCCATCCTCATGGCACTGCTTTTCCCGGTGCTCAGTATCATGATGGATCGCGCGCGCCGCGCCCAGGCTACTGCCGATTGCCTGGCCGTAGTCACCGCCGCCAAAGCCTTCCAGACGGATTACGGCAAGTATCCCAACCCATTCGCCACCGTGCCTGCCACGCCGGTGGACGCGATTGCCGGCGACCCGGCCGGTGGAGCCACAGCGGGCAGCGACGACCTTTTCAACATCCTCCGCGCGATCCCGGCGGGGACGAATGTGGGGCACGCGCTCAATCCGAAAAAAATCTCCTTCATGGAAGGCCGGTCGGCCAGCGACCCGGCCAAGCCGAAGAACGGCTTCGGGCCGAGCGGCGCGTTTTTCGATCCGTGGGGCGCGCAGTATTGCGTGGCGCTGGACCTGGATGGCGACAACCAACTGACCACGCTGCCCTACACGGATTTCAACGGCGCGACCAAAGGCCCGCGCGTCGGTGTAGGAGCCTACTCGCTGGGCAAGGACGGCAAGCTGGGCATCGGTGGTAGCTATCGGGCTGGCAGCGAAAAATCGGACGACCTCATCTCCTGGCAGTAAGTCTCAAATTTCCCTCGCGCCACGGCGGCAGGGAAGCCGCTCCCCGATCCGCGCAAGCCGTGGAAAACGTGGGCGACGCAGCCGGGCGGGCCGGACACGTCTAGCCGTTGGAGGTTCTCGCTGGCAAAGACGCGCTCGCAGTGACCGGGCCCCACGGCCAGCCGCCCGTCAATCGAGCATGAACTCGTTGAGTGTGACGCCGCATGTTTTCGCGAGGGCCAGCAGCTCCATATCCGTGATGCAACGTGTCCGCAGCTCAATGCGCGCAATGAGTGTGTGGTCCACATCCCAGCCTGCGAGTTACAAGCGGCGCGCGAGGTCCTCCTGCGACCAGCCACGAGTCTCCCGGACGCGCCGAATCCCCGGCCCGAGGATATTTCGGAATTCGAGTTCGTTGGGTGGTTTGCGGTGCGCCATTTCCGGCGCTTGACCGCAGGCGGACAATCGCCGACAAGGCGTGCCCTGGTAACAGGCGGCGCGATTTTCGAGCGCGTATGCCTATCTCTCCCATCCAAAGCAATGAGCCGAAAATTTCTCTCACTGGCAGCGCTCCTTTTGGCGATTCCGGCTGCGGCGCAGCAGGAAGCCGCGCCCACGGACGCAAAACCAGCCCTCAATCTAAAAGTGATCGAGGGCGTGGAGGTGAAATTCCCCGATCACTCGGTTTTCTACCAGCGCGTGGCTCCACCCACCGCGCCAGCGGCGCTGGCACCAGTGCCTGCACCGGTGGCGAAGCTGCTGTCGCTCGCCGAGAGCGTGGCCGCGGAGGCTCGCGCGAGTAAGAAATCCGCGGTGCTGATGCTTTCCGCCACGGTCTATG
>JAYWEB010000094.1:0-5323 GCA_043779575.1 Chthoniobacter sp.
CCGGTGATGGTGATCGAGGAGCGCGAGGTGACGACGGTGAGATCGCCGCCTTCCGCGATGCACGCGGCGGTGAGTTTGCGGATGGTGTTGGCCACGCCGTTCACGTCTTCGAGCGTGTCGGTGAACCACGCGCGCCTGCGGTTTTCCAAAAGCGCGGGCGGTCTGCCGTTCAAGGCTGCACCGACCTCGGCGAGCCATTGCCGATCCGGGGCCTGGCTGCGAAAGGCGTAGAAATACGGCGCGAGCGGCGCGAGGACGGGCAGCAGCACGCTGATCTCGCGGATCGCCTCGATGATGTTCCCGTCCGAGAGCTGCCGGATGAAGGTGGTGAAAAAGCGGAACGCGAGCTGGTTGACGAAGAAGTTCGCGATGACGAATGCGCGCCGCTCCGGCTCGGCGATGCCCTCGGTTTCGCGCGCGAGCAGCTTCCTCATCGCGCCGCCGGTGAAGGTGCCCGCGAACTGTTTCCACAGCGATGCGTTCGCCGGTTTCGCCAGCTCGAAAATCTTCCCGCTGGCGATGCCTTCCGCGACGAACGCGAGCTTGTCCGTCCACGAAAATTCCGTCGGATCCTCACCCTCCATGAACCGCGAGAACGCCTTGCCGACGAAGCTCGAACTCTTCGCCCCGGCAAACTTCCCGCCGATGAACTGGCGCAAATTATTGTAGAGGCTGTGCGAGAGAGCGAGCGGGGTGCCGCCCGCGCCGCGCACGGTGCAGCGGCCTGCGCGGATGCCGGCGAGGAAATCCGCGACGGTTTTTCCGTCCGCAGTTTCCGTGAAAGCCGACGCCGGAAACATCCCGCCGTGGTCGTCGGAGCCCGCGGTGAAAATCTTTCGCCACGGCTCCGGGTGCGTCGGCGCGAAACCGTGGCGGTTCGCCAGCGCGTCGATTTTCTCCGGCGTGAGCGCGCCGAGCACGGCGCGCGCGACCTCGCTGAGCAGCGCGTCGCGGTGGCCGTTCAGTCCCTCGAAATGCTGGAAAAGCAGCACCAGCTTTTCGACGTGCGCGAGGCGCAGCCGGTCGTCCACGCGGTAAAACGGATGCGCCACGGCGTGCGCGAGCTGCTCGGCGGCGAGATACTTTTGCAGGTCGAAAATGTTTTCCCGCGCCGCGTGCAGCGCGCGGTGCTGCGCCTCCGTGATGCCCCAGACGAGGACGTGGACTTCGCAGCGGTCCTCGGGGAAGCGCGTGCTCACCTGCTCGCTGAGAAACACGCCGGGCCGCTCGGCGATTTCCAGGCAGCCCTCGATGCGGTTGTGATCGGTGAGCGTCACCAGATCCATACCGCGCGCCCGCAGCGCGTCGTAGAGCGCGCGCGGTTCGGAGTAGCTGTCGGGCAGGCCCGCGCGGCGAAAGAGCCACTCCGGGGCGCGGGCGCTGTGGCGGGAGTGCAGGTGGAGATCGGCCTTCATGGTTTCGGGACGCGCAGTTTTTCAAACTCGGCCAGCGCCATGCCGACGACCTGATCCATATTGTAGTAGCGGTAAGTGGCGAGCCGCCCGACGAAGCTCACGCCGGGCTCGCGCTCGCCGAGTTCCGCGTAGCGCTGGTAAAGCGCGCGGGCGTCCGGCGCGGGGATCGGGTAGTACGGCTCGCGGCCCGGTCCGAAATCCTCCGGGTATTCGCGCACGATGGTCGTGACTGGAATCCGCTGGCCGGTGGCGTGTTTGATTTCGACGATGCGCGTGAAGTCGTGGTCATTCGGGTAGTTCACCTGCATGGCCGGCTGGAAAAATTCCTGCGCCAGCGTCTCCGGCTCGAAGCGCAGCGAGCGATACGGCAGCGGGCCGAAGCGGTGCTCGAAATACTCGTCGATCGGCCCGGTGAAAATGAGCTGCCGGTGGGCGATCTGCGCGCGCGCCTCGCGGTAGCCGGTCCCGAGCCGCACCTCGATTTTCGGATGCGCGAGCATTTTACGAAACATCGCGGTGTAGCCGTCCCGCGGCAGCGCCTGGAATTTTTCCGACAAATAGCGGTCGTCGCGATTCAACCGGATCGGGATGCGCCCGCAGACGCTGGCATCGAGTTCGCGCGGATCGCGCCGCCACTGCTTGCGCGTGTAGTTCTGGAAAAACATCTCGTAGAGCTTCACGCCGACCTGCGAGACGATGACCTCCTCGCTGTTCTGCGGCTCCGCGATGGGCACGCGCCACGCGGCCAGCGTGCGCTCCATCTCCTCGCTCGTCGCGGGGTGGCCGACGAGCTGCTCGAAGGTGTTGAGGTTGATAGGGAATGGCCAGAACCGCCCGCCCGTCCACGAGAGGATTTTGTAATCGACCGGATGCCACTCGGTGAACTGGCTGAGATACGCGACGATGCGGTCCGAGTTCGTGCGGAAATAGTGCGGGCCGTAATCGTGGACGAGGACGCCCGCGGCGTCGTAGCGGTCGTGGGCGTTCCCCGCGAGGTGCGCGCGGCGGTCGATGACGAGGCACGTCGCGCCGCACTGGCTGGCCAGCCGCTCGGCCAGCACCGCGCCGGCAAAGCCCGCGCCGACGATGAGGTAGTCCCAAGTCACGGCGCGGGAAGCGGGACGATGGAGTGAGCGGGCGGGATGCGCATGCGCGCTTCCCATCGCCAGCGCGCGGAGATTTGTCCAGCACGCAAGGCTGGCGGCGGTGCGTCCGTGTTGAAAACACGCCGTCAAAAAACACGGTCATTCTGAACGGAATTCCCGGCGGGCGAAGGCGGGCGGGAATGGAGTGAAGAATCGCTGACGGTACGCGGGCGGAGGTGGAGGGAGTGATGGCGCGCACATCCCACCAGACCGCCTCCGCCCATTTAGAGTCAGCGATCCTTCACTGCGTTTCGCCCCCGCCTGCGCCCGCGGCGAAACTCCGTTCAGGATGACGGCAGGTTTTTTTCGAGCAACCACCCCGCCATCTGGGCGCACGGGAAAAAAGAAAGCGCGTGCCTCCGCCGGGCCGCTCCCGCTAGCCTCCGGCGCTATGGAAATTCTCCCGATGGATTTTTTTGGCGTCCACGTGGACGTCCCGTTTCCCGCGCCGCGCGGCTTCGCCGAGGCGCGGCTGGAGGCGTTTGGCGCAGCGCTGTGCGACACGGCGAAAGGCCTCAGCCTGCGCGCCGACCAGATCCGCCTGAAGCGCTGGGACGACCTCTTCGGCTACGAGCTGAGCGCGCAGTTCTTCGGCGAAAACGGGACACTCACGCGCACCGCCGACCGCATCAAATTCGGCGTGCGCAGCGCCCGCACCGCCGCGGATTGGCACATCATCCGCGACACCCTCGTGCGCTTTTACCAGCTCCTCGATTTCGACCCCAAAACCGTGACCGCGCTCTCCGCGCACGCGCACGGAAAATTCCCGTCCGTCGAGGAGCGCGACACTTTTCTCCAGCGCTTCTCCTACAGCCCGCTGGTGAACCGGCCCGCGACGCTCGGCTACGTCACGATCCTCGATTGGGAAAAGGACATCCGCGTGCTGATCGAGCAGTCGAACGTGGTGCCCGGCGGCGTCTTCGTGACGTGGGACACGCAGTTTGCAAACAGCCAGGATTGGGAGCCGTTCATCGCCGGTCTGCCCACGCTGATGGACAATTCGGCGAACCTTTTCGACCTCGGTTTCGAGCCGTTTCGCGAGGCGGTTTAGCGGGTGGAAAAAAAGGGCGGTCCGCCGGGGTTGGCGGCGGGCGTTATTTCGCGGGCGGGGCCAGCCAGCCGCGCCGCCAATACGCCAGCCAGCCGATTTCCTCGTGCAGCCAGAAGCCGACTTTCGCGAAGCCGTCGCTGCCCGGCACGCCGGAGAAGAACGGGATCCTGCCGGTGCCGACGCTCGTGAGGAAATTGCACGGCGCGGGCGTGACCTCGATCCCGAGATGCCGGAAGGTCGCCGAGGCGCGGTGCATGTGGTTCGCGGAGGTCACGAGGAGCACGCGCTTCCAGCCGCGCGCGGCGGCGAGGCCGCGCACCTTGAGCGCCTCGTCGTGGGTGTCGAGACTCGCGCCCAGCGGGATCATCGCCCCGGCCGGCACGCCCCAGCGCGTGAGCAGATCTTTGGTCAGGCGGGACTCGGGAGCCTCGCGGCCGTCGAGCTTGCCCCACGCGCCGCCGAGCACCAGCACCGGGGCTTTGCCCAGCCGCAGCAGCTCGGCGGCCATGACCAGCCGATCGCCCGCCGCCGAGAGATGCACTCCCGCCACCTCGTAGCGCGAGGCCTGCGCCCCGCCGCCGAGCAGCACCACGGCATCGGCCACGGGCAAATCCTCCGCTTTCACTCCCGCATACGGGCGCTCCAGCGCGCCGAGCATCATCCCCGGCACACTCGTCCCGCCGATGATCGTGATGCCCAGCACCAGCCCGCCGACCGCCGCAGCGAACCCGCGCAAGCGCCGCCGCCAGAGTAGCGCGGCGAGGACGATCAGCGCCGCCCAGAGCAGCCCGACCGGGGCGAAGAGAGCGAGCGTTTGACGCAGAAAAAAATGCAGCACGCCCGCCACGCTATGCGGCCCGCCGCCGCGAGCGTGAGGAAAAATTCCGCTCGCCTTTCGCGCCCGTTTTCCAAACCCTCCGACCCGGTTCGCCATGAAAAAACTCGGTCATCTTCTCGCCCTCCTCGCCGCCGTCCTCTGCCTGTCGGCCTCCGCGGCGTGGGCGCGTCCCACGGTGGTCATCGACGCCGGCCACGGCGGGCACGATCGCGGCGGCGTGCCGGGCGACCACTTTCCGGAAAAGGTTTATACCCTCGATGTGGCCCGGCGGCTGCAGGCGCGGCTCGGTTCCATGGGTTACCGCACCGTGATGACGCGGCGGGACGACTACTTTGTCGGGCTGGACCAGCGGTGCTCCATCGCCAACTCCGAGGGCAACGCCATCTTCGTCTCCGTCCACTTCAACTCCGCCCCGCGCGAAGGAGCCAATGGCATCGAAACCTACTACTATTCGCGGCGGAGCGGCAGCCTCGCGGCGGCCGTCCATCGCAGCGTCGTCCGCGCCGTGGGGACCGAGGACCGGCACGTGCGGGCGCGCGGTTTTTACGTCATCCGCAATACCCGCATCCCCGCCATCCTCGTCGAGTGCGGCTTTCTCACGAACCGCTCCGAAGGCCGCCTCATCGCCGGCTCGGGCGCGTATCGCCAGCGCCTGGCCGACGCCATCGCGCGCGGGATTGGCAACCGTTACTGATCGGCCCGCGCCCTTCAGCGGAGGGGAATCGCCCGCCGCACCTCGGGCGGTGGGGGGCGTCCGCCGCTCGGACGCGCGCCGGCGGCGAGGCGATTGCCGGCGGCATCGTAATCCTCGATCCGCGCCTCGTTTTTCCCCTCATAGACAAACACGCGCCGCCCGAGCGGACGGTCGTCGGCG
>JAYWEB010000095.1:0-5310 GCA_043779575.1 Chthoniobacter sp.
GACCACCGGCTTCCCCGCCTCGCTCACGATCGTCGCCACGAAATCCGCCTGCCGCGCCCCGATCCCCGCCGCGATCCGCAGCAGCAGCGCCGCGCGCTCGTGCGCCGCCATCGCGCGCACCCGCGGAAACGCGCCCGCCGCCGCCGCCAGCGCCGCCCCTATTTCCGCCGCCCCGCCCAGCGGCACCCGCGCGATTTCCCCGCCCGTGTAGGGATTGAAAACCGGCGCCGACTCCGCCGCGCCGACCCACGCGCCGTCGATGAGCAGTAAAGGGGAAGCGTTCATGCCCGGACACTACTTCACGAACCGCCCCGCGCGCCAGTAAGACAGCGGAGAAAGGAGCAGGTGGGCGCTCACCGCCCCGGCAGTTGCGGGCCGACTTTGCGCCAGAAAAGCTCGGTGTAGGGCTTCATCATCGCGGGAGCAACGTGGTCGCCGGAGCCGTAGAAACTGCGCGTCACATCCGGGTCGGGGGTTTCATCCACGAACTGCGCGCCCGCCTTTTCGACATACGCTCGCAGCGCCTCTTTGTAGGCGGGATACGTGGGGCTTTGTTTGACCGAGCCATCCGCCGCGAGCGGCTGCCGCTTCACCCGGAAGAAGACGAGGTGGATGCCCTTCTGCCGCGCCATGCCGAGGATCGCCGGCAGGAACGATTCGTCCACCGCAGCAGCGAATTCGTGATCGTCCGGGTCGAGCCCCTTCTGCCCGCCCTCCTCGCGCTCGAAATCGAGCCCGCTGTCCTGCCGCAGGTTTTGCAAGCTGAAGATGGCGCGCGTGTCGTCGCGGATTTTTTCGTACTCGCGGCTGCTGGCGACGAGATCCAGCGACCAGCTCTGGACCTTGTCCTGCCAGGCCTCGCGCCGCCATTGCACCGGATACATGGCCTGCGCCAGCCGCTCCAGCCGCGACCGCTCCCGGCCGGTGGTCGCCCGGAGCAGCGCCTCCACCTTCGGTTCGCCGCCGCGCATGTAGCTCTCGATGGTCTTCCGATAGCCGCCGTCGGTCCGGTGCGCGGGGAGGGTGAGCTGCCGGTCGCGGAAAAAGATGATCACCGTGCGGGGCGGCGGCGCTTGCACGGCGAGGAGATTTTTCATCATCAGAAACCAGATCGCCGAGCTGCCGCCCGGCTGGGCGAGCACTTCCCAGCGCTCGCCGGCGAGGGCGTGCAGCGTCGGCGCATCGATGCGCGAGCCGAGCATGGAATCGCCGATGAGCACGCCGCGCGGCCGCGCCTTTTCCAGCGCGCGCAGCGGGCGCTCATCGAACGGCCGGCGCAGCGGCACGCCCTGATCGAGAAAGGCCGGCCCGCCCAAAACCACCGCGACGACGACGGCCAGCGCGAGCCAGGTCGCAAGCCAGGTCGCGGGGCGGGCGGGGGCGGGCGAAGCGGTGGCGGGTTCCATGTGGGCGCGGAAAAAACGGGAAGCTGCCGGGAGCGACGCGGTGCCGGCAAGCGCGGGCCGCTTTCAGCCGAAGGCGGCGATGAAGGCGCACTCGGTGGCGAGGGCTTCCTGGACGCCGGTGCGGTTGAAGTTTTCTCGGAGCTGCTCGAGGGCGGCGGTCTTGCGCAGGAGCTGCGCGGGGGTGTGGCGCGCGGCCAGCGCGGCGGTATCGGCGGCGCACTCGGGGAGGTCGAGTTCGGGCGAACCTTGCTGCTGGCGGAGGGCGTCGGCCCACCACTGCTCGAGGATGGCGAGCAGATCGGAGCGGGTGCCGAGGTAGCGGGCCTCGGTCAGCGCCTTGTAATAATCCTCGCGGTCGTCGAGCCAGGCGCTGGCGTCACTGGCCTGTTTGTAATGCTTCTCGTCGGCTTTGTAGGCGGCGTCGGTTTCGTCGCGGATGGCTTCCCTGGACTGGCCGAGGAGGTTTTGAAAATCGCGGACGAGCCCGAAGATGTGCGGAATCTGCGGGCGCTCGTGGCGGGCGTGGGCGCGGAGGGCGTCGAGCAGCGCGCGCTGGG
Organism: Chthoniobacter sp.; assembly: GCA_043779575.1. Lineage (GTDB taxonomy): Bacteria > Verrucomicrobiota > Verrucomicrobiia > Chthoniobacterales > Chthoniobacteraceae > Chthoniobacter. Next base: position 1,964 of record JAYWEB010000095.1, read on the forward strand.
CGGGCGAAAGCGCGCGCTTTTCCACGAGGCGGAGCGGGACTTCGAGGCAGCGCGAGAGAATGGTTTCGAGGATCTGCTCGGGCTGCGCGCTGAGCAGCAGGAGATGCGTGCCGGCGGGCGGTTCTTCCAGCGTTTTGAGAAAGGCGTTGGCGGCCTGCGGCTGGAGGCGGTCGGCGTCGATGAGCAGGCCGATCTTTTTCCCGCCATGCAGCGAGCGCATGTGCAGCTCGTGTTCGAGGGCGCGGATTTGCTCGATGACGATGCGGCGCGATTTGGACTCCGGCTCCACGCGATGCACGTCCGGGTGGGCGAGCGCATCGGCATCGCGCCTGCCGAGCAGCAGGCCGGCGAGGCGCGTGGCGAGCGTCAGCTTGCCGCAGCCCGCGGGGCCGGTGATGAGGTAGGCGTGCGCCAGGCGGTCCTGGGCGTGGGCGGCGGCGAGGAGTTGGAAAGCGGCGTCGGTAGTGAGGGCCATGCGCGGTGGGTTCTGTGGGTCGTAATCCGAATCGAAGTCTTAATCTCCCGCCGCCCGGAGCATCGCCTTCACCGCCCGCGCGTACCCCGCGAGGTCCGCCGCCCGCAGCATCTCCGAGACGATGACCACCCGCCGCGCGCCCGCCGCGAGGACCGTCTCCAGATTCGCCAGCTTGATCCCGCCGATGCAAAAAATCGGGATGCGCACCGCCGCATGCACGCGCCGGATTTCAGCGAGCCCGATGGCCGGGCGGCCTGGTTTCGTCGGCGTGGCAAAGAGCGGCCCGAAGCCGAGGTAGTCCGCGCCTTCCGCTTCCGCGGCCACCGCCTGCTCAAAGCTGTGCGTGGATTTGCCGATGATGGGCAGCGCGACCTCGCCCGCCAGCGCGCGGCCCGCCCGCCAGCGCGCATCGGCGACGGAAAAATCCTCCTGCCCCACATGCGCGCCCTGCGCGCCGACCGCCGGCACGAGCTGCGGAAAATCGTTCACGATCAGCGGCACGCCCGCGCTTTCCGTCAAAGGCACGAGCCGGTTCGCCAGCGCCTCGATCTCCGCCTCGCCGGCGCTCTTCGCCCGCAGTTGCAGCACGTCCACGCCGCCCGCGAGCATCTGCTCGACCGTGCGCTCGGCCTCCGCCGCGGCGGTGTAGCCGAGGTCGAGGATGCCGTAGAGCAGCGCGTCGGAGAGAGCTTTCATCGCGCGCAATCGAGCACGGCCCGCGCACCGCTGGCAAGGCGCTTTCCGCGCGCGCCGGACCCCCGCCGATTTGAACTCCCGCCCTTCCCGTGCTATTACCATTCGTAATGTTTAGCTGGTTTCATATCAGATCGCCTAAGCAGACAAAATTGAGCGGTGCGTCTGTGGGAAGCGTGCAAACGGTGCGCGCGGTCCGCTCGCCGCTCACCGGGCCGGGGTTTCTGCAAATCGACACGGCCATCCTCCAGCCCCACCCCATTCTCGCCCTCCTCCCGCCCGGCGCGCTCGACCGCATCGTCGCGGATTCCGCCATCGCCGAATACCCGAAGGGCACCGTCATTTTCCACGAAGCCGAGCCCTGCGACGCCATTTTCCTGATCATCAGCGGACGCTGCGAGACGCGCACGAACGGCCTCAACGGCGGCAGCCGCGTCGAGGAAGTCTTTGGCCCCGGCGACACCCTCGGCGAGCGCGCCTTTCTGAACCGCGAGCCGCACCGCCACTCTGCCGTCGTGGTCACGCACGCCGTCCTCCTCCGCATCCCCGGCAGCGAGTTGCACGGCCTTTGCGCCACCGACCCGTGCTTCGCCGGGCGCTTCTCGCAGGCGGTCATGGGAAAGCCGCGCGCCGTCCGCGATGGCCGCGTGCGCCGGGTCGTCTCGCTGCTCTCGCTGTCCCCGCGACTCGACGCCGACCGCGCCGCGCAGCAGCTCGCCGCCGCACTCCGCCGCATCACCCGCCAGAGCGTGCTCATCCTGAATCTCGGCCCCACCGGTGAGAAAGCGCACGACGCCGCGTGGACCGCGCGCGAGGCCGCGCTCGACGCCGAGTTCTGCTTTGCGCGCCACCTCCACGTCCACGAGGGCGGTTTCGACGAACTCCGCCTGACGGCTGGCGCGGAGGCGCGCGACGCCGCGGCCATCGCGCCGCTGCTCAGCCATTGCGCGCGGCACTACGATTTCGTGCTGCTCCACGTCCACGCCGAGACGCCCGCGCCGAGCACCCTCGCGGGCATCGTGGAGTCCGACCTCGCCTTTGTCCTGCTCCAGGCGAGCACGCAGAATCTCTACGATTTCGAGCTGCTCATGCGCTCCATCGGCGAACGCGGGCGCGGTCACGGCAATCACGTAAAGCCCATCCTTTGCGTGGAGGAAAACATCGCCGCGCCCGAGGTGAACGCCGCGCTCCGGCAGTTCGGCCATCCCGTCCATTCCTTCGCGCGCGGCTTTCCGCTGCGCGGCGGCGCGTCCGTGCCCGACCACCGTTTTGACCTGCTCATCAATCGCCTCGCCCGCGAAATCGCGCGCTGCCGCATCGGCCTCGCGCTCTCCTCGGGCGGGGCGAAAGGGCTCGCCCACATCGGGGTCATCCAGGTGCTGGAGGAAAACGGCATCGAGATCGACTGCATCACCGGAGCGAGCATGGGCGCTTATGTCGGCGCGGTCTGGGCCTATGGGCTCGATGGCCCGAAAATCGAAAAACTCGCCCTCGAACTCGAAGGCCGCTGGGGGCTGCTCCGCGTGCTCGAACCCTCGCTCCCGCCGCGCCGCGGTTTCCTCCACACGCGCCGCACCGCCGCGCGCCTCCGCCGCTCCATCGGCACCGCGCATTTCTCCGCACTCATCCGTCCGCTCCGCGTGCTCGCCACCCGGCTCGACTCGCTGGAGCGCGTCGTCTTTTCCAGCGGGGAAGTCGCCAGCGCCGTCGAAGCCAGCATCGCCATTCCCGGCGTCTGCGTGCCGGTCACGCTCGATGGCGAAACCTACATCGATGGCGGCATCGCCGATCCGCTGCCCGTCGATGTCCTCCGCGAGATGGGCATCGAGCGGATCATCGCGGTGAACGTCATCCCGCCGCCCGAGCGCATCCGCCAGTGGCTCGACTGCCGCCACGAACAAAGCGGCCGCGCGCCCGAGGGAACGCGCCTCGGACGCTTCTTCAGCGAGCACTTCAACTACCTCGCCCACGGCAACATCATCGACACCATGATGCAGGCGATCAACGGCGCGCAAATCCGCGTCGCGGAAGCCGCCGCGCGCCAGGCCGACGTGGTCATCCGCCCTCTCGCGGGCGACGCCCAGTGGCACGATTTCACGCACCCGCAAAAATACATCGCGCTCGGCCGCAGCGCCGCCGAGGCCCAGCTCCCGGCGCTCCGGGCGCTGGCGGGCGCGAC
>JAYWEB010000096.1:0-5304 GCA_043779575.1 Chthoniobacter sp.
ATCTACGAAGAATTTTCTCGGCTCGACGTGCGTGATTTCCGTGACCCATCGCGCGGGGATGCCGAGCAGCGGGCGCACGCGATACTCGATCATCATGCCCGGATACACGCGCTCCGGCAGCGTCGTGAGGATTGTGAAATCCAGCTCGGGTGGCGTGATTTTGGCGAGGTTGCGCGGGTCGGAAAAGAAGTCCCACGCACGCTCGATGGTGGCGTGGATGATTTGTGAAGATTCGAGGACGTGGATCATGCGGACGTTGGTTCGATCAGGAAGCCGACTGCACGGGTTTTATCGAGTGGAGCGATGCGGTGTGGAGCGCGAGCAGTGAATCGATCTGCGCTCGCAAGCACGCAGCGTCGTGGATTCCTCCCACGAACCGCACCGGCATCCGGGCCGTGCCGGAAGCGGCTCCAAGCAGCGCGCCGACGACCGCGCCACGGTGGCAGTTGTCCCCGCCGACGTTGGCATTCGCGATGACTCCCGCTTCAAAATCATCGGCATATTTCCACGCGAGGTAGAGTGACGCCGGAAAGGCATCGGCAATGTAGCACGCGGGGCTCACGCGTTGGCCGACGACGACTTCATCGGGCTCGCGCGACCATTGCTCGGCTTTGCGCTTCGAAAACCAATCAGCGCCGTGCTGGAAAATAGCTTCGCGGAGATCCGCGCCGGCGGTGGTGCCACAGAGGATTTGCGCGAGGGCGTCGCCGGCTGCGAGGACTTCGTCGCTGCGATGAGTGAGCGCGATGTGTTCGCGCACTGCGGCACGCGCGGCTTTCGGATCCGGCGCGAGGAATGCACACAGGATGCCCACATGCGCGAGACCGCCGATGTGGATGTCGCTGCCGCCGCACTTTCGCGGAGCAGTGCCGCGCGCATAAGCGGTGAAGAAATTCCTGTGATATTCCTCGGCGTAGGTGTCCCGATGCTGCCCCGGGGTGAGCATGAAAGCGATGTAGCGCGCGAGGTAATCATCGGCATCGTAGCGGCCCTTCGCGATGAGGGAATCAGACAGCACTTTCGCGAGCTGCAGGTTGAGTGTGTTTTCGCCAGCGCGCAGGAAATGGTGATAGTGGACACCGCGCTGGCCCCAGAATTGCGCGTGGTCGTGCAGGATGTCGCCGCGTTCGTTGAGCGGTGTGTATTGCGAGCGCCAGAGGATGCTGTCGGGATGCGGACTTCGCGGCGCCACGTATTCATTCACGACCCCGTAATCCCGCTTCAGCGCGCTGCGGTCGTAATACCAATGCACGGGCATCGCGAGCGCGTCACCGATGAAGGAACCCCACGCCATGCCCCTGCGCTCATCATCCAATTTGGAGGAAATCTCGGGGTCGTGAAGGGCGGTGTTCATAGGGTAGAAGTGAAGTCCGTCGGCAGTCCGACATGCTCCCAAGCGGCGCGCTCCCGCTCGGCGTCGGCGAGTTTCTTGCGCGCCTTGTCATTCGCGTATTTGCCGAGCACGAGGCGGAGTGGTGGCGCGTCGGATTCCACGGCGGCGATGATGGCCTCAGCCGCCTTCGCGGGATCGCCGGGCTGCTTGCCCGCCATAGTTTCGAGGAAGCGTGCGAACTTTCCGCTGCTCCGATCGTAGTCGGCGATGTGACTCTCCGCGCGCTCGAGGGAACGCGCGATGAAGTCAGTGCGAAAGGGGCCGGGCTGCACCATGGTCACTTTGATCCCGAGCGGCTTGAGTTCCGCGGCGAGCGATTCCGACACGCCTTCCAGCGCCCACTTCGTCGCGCCGTAGATGGAAAAGCCCGCGTAATTCGAAATCACTGCGGCGGCTGAGATGTTCACGAGGTGCCCGCTGCCTTGTGCCCGCAGGACCGGCAGCGCGGCGCGAATTACTTCGAGCGCGCCGAAGAAATTCGTATTGAAGTTGCGGGCGATCTGCTGCGTGCCGATTTCCTCGAACGCGCCAATGAGGCCGTAGCCTGCGTTGTTCACCACGACATCGAGCCGCCCAAACGCTTCCACAGCCTGCGTGACCACGCGAGTCACCTGCGACGCATCCGCGACATCGAGCGCGAGCGTCCGGCAGGTGTCGGGAAATTGCGAGGCGAGTTCGCTGAGAGCATCGGCATTCCGCGCTGTGGCCACGACCCGCTGACCGCGGGCGAGCACGGCAACGGCCAGCGCCGCGCCGAACCCGCTGGAGCAGCCGGTGATCAGCCACGCGCGGGGTGGCGGCGTTGATTCATTCATTTGGATCGGGTCTGGCACCTAAATTCTACGCCCTCGCCTGCGCGGCGGACGTGACAAAGTGAAGCCTGCGCGTGGGTGGAGCAGCCCCAAATTCCCACCAAGGCAGCCGGCACCTTGCCAGCGACGTAGAGCAAGCCGATGACACCCGCGCAAATGCAACTCGCCCGCCCCCGCCTGTGGCTCGGCATTACGAATGTCGGCTTCTGGGTGCTGGCCGCGTGCGCTGGACTTTACTGGCTGGTGATTTGCCGCGCAGACGCGCCCGGCACGGCGCTACTATTTTCAAATGGCATCGGGGCGATCGCGACGCAGGCGGTGTTTGATCTCATCGGTGGGGTGATGTTGATACCCAGGCCGCGCCCGTCCGTGATGACTTTTCTGCGTGGCTGGTCGCGCGGCGTTCTCGGCCACACGCTCGTGCTGATCGGCGTCGGAATCGTGAGTGCGATCAGTCTCCGGCTCACGGGCGGATTCAGCGCCGGCATCGTGCTCGCAACGGCGGCGCTGGCGCTGGGGCGGCGACATCTTCTGCGCGCCATCGGCGGCGTCGCGACCACAGAACTCGCGCACGATGGCGAAAAGCTTCTCACCGGCGCGGTCAACGACCTGGCCTTCACCGGCGGGATTGTCGGGCTCGGCCGTCGCGCGAAAAGTCTGCTGCCCACGCGCTGGCTGAACACTTTGCCAAAGCCGGAACTCGCCGCGGAATCGAGCCGCCGGCGCTGGCAGATCGCAAACGCTCTTCCTGCCCGTGCCTTCATGTTGATCCTGCTTTGGAATCTGCTCGGCACTTTCACCGGCACGCGAGCCCTCCATCTCGCCCACCGCACGCCAGCCGTGGCACTGCTCGGTCACGCATGCTGGATGACTCTCTGGGCCTTCGCCAGTCTGCTCGTGCTGCCGGCCTTGAGCCGCAAAGCCGTATTCGCCGCCGACCGCGCCGCCGCCGATTCCGGCCACGACCCTCACGCATGGATCACGCGCTTCCCCGCGCTGGTCGGCGAAGACGGTAGTCGGAACGCCGCAGTGCAGACCATCTTCTACCCCGTCCCTTCCGTCGAAATGCGCCTGCGCCAGCTCGATCACCCATCCACCGGCTTCGTCCCCGGCAATCTCGCCCGCAGCAATCTCTACTACTCGTGGGCCACCTTCACGCTGCTCGGCCGCGCCGTTCACTGCAACGTCGGCCGCCCCGCGCTCTGGGTCTTCCCGCCGGCGGGGTGAAGCGCACTGGGTTTCCAAGATTCGTCACGGCTGTCCCCCAAGCTTCGTGTGCTTCATCAGCACACGCTCGATGCGACGGTCGGGAACGAGCCAAACCACGGCCACGGCGGCATACAGGCCGTTTGAAATCCAGGGACTCACGAAGGCGAGCGGAATGGCGGCAAGATAGGCAACCATCGAGAGCTTGCCTTTCCAGTCTTTCCCCACTGCGGCTGCGACAGGTGAGCCAGGTCCTTGCCCGGCGATGATGGCATGTTGCAAAACGAAATAGGCGATTCCCGCGAGCAGTAGGACGCTGCCATAAATTGCCGTTGGCACCGGTGCGAAGTGGTTTTCACCCATCAATCCCGTGGTGAACGGAAAGAGCGAGAGCCAGAATAGCAAGTGCAGGTTCGCCCACAGGATGCCGCCGGTGACATGCTTGGTGGCGTGGAAGAGGTGGTGATGGTTATTCCAATAGATGCCGACGTAGAGGAAGCTCAGGATGTAGCTCAGGAACACCGGCAACAGCGGCTTCAGGTCCGCCAGCCCGGCGGTGTGCGACTCCGGGCCGGCCGCGTGGGGCACCTTGAGTTCCAGCACCATGATGGTGATGATGATGGCGATGACGCCATCGCTGAAGGCTTCGAGGCGGTTGGTGGTCATGGCTTCGGGCGCGAGCGGCAGTTAAGGTGCGGAGGCGCGCCATCCCTCACGCCTTGATAGGCGCGGCGGGAGTGCCTTTGCGATACAGCCCGTAGCCGATCAGCGCGATGACAAGCATCGTGCTGCCGATCATCACGTTGAAGTAAACGCGGACGCCACCGACCATGATTGACACCTTGTCCATCTCCTCAAGATTGGCCGACAGGCTGGCCATCGGGAACAAAGTGGTGACGTAGTAGAACGGTGTCCAGAATCCAACCACCAGCAGTGTCGCGACCTTCACGCCGATTAGCGGTTCGCTCGACTTGCGCCATAGCAGCCACAGGCTGACCACCGCCATCCAGTCCAGCAGCAGGAACATCACGATGTCGTGAAAGATCGCGTGCGGATTCCAGTGATGATTGAAGACATGGCCGGTGTGTCCCGGCATCAGGTCAACAATGGTGGACACAATGGCTGACAGGGCCACGGCCACGGAAATCAATACCTTGCCGACCGTTTGCTTGTTCATTTCATGTAGAGGCTGAACCAGTCGAGCATGGGTTGCGGATTTTTGGCAAAGTAGTTGTAGCCATCAAAGCGGCGCGTGGTGCCTTCGATCCAGAAAAGCTTTTTGTCCGTGACGGGGATGCGGTCGAAAATTTCCTGCACGTCGCTGGGGCGGGTCATCACGTCGTCGCGCACCTGGGTGATGAAGGTGGGCACAAGCACATCCTTGGCATACTCCAGCGGGCTCATTTCATTGATGGTGAACCCAGTGATCTTGCGCAGGCCTAGCTCAAAATCGGCCAGGCGGTCGGACAAGCCCAGGTTGGCCAACGTGCGCTCAAAGAAGGCCGCCATGGAAATAGGCTGCGGATTCACCATGCACCGGATGTCCTTGAAGTAATCGGGGTGCTTGGACATGGCGATCATGGTGGAGTTACCACCGACGCAGCGGCTGTAGAGTCCCTTGGTCATGCCGCTCAAGTCCTGGCGGCTTTGCACAAACTGCAGCGAGCCGATGACGTCGCGATATTCCAGCAAGCCATTGCCGCAGATACCGCCATTGGCGCTGGCACTGCGGCCAAAATTGCGCAGGTCGTAGCACAGCACGTTGTATCCTGCGTTGTGCAGGTTCACGTAGTCCGGCATGAAGTTGCACTCGAAGTCGTTGCCGGCCGCACCGAACAGACTCTTCCACGGATCCAGATGGCCCGGGAAACCGCTCCGGCTGAACCACAGCGG
>JAYWEB010000097.1:0-5302 GCA_043779575.1 Chthoniobacter sp.
GCATGCGCAGTCCTTTGCCAGCGTCGTAAATGAGCCTTCCCGAAAAGGTGACGGTAAAGAAATCGGGATTGGTCACTTTCAAAACCTCGCCGGAATGCAGGCGGATATGAAACGGCTCGAAGGGGCTTCGATGAAGCGACTCGCGGGCAGCATCAATAATATCAAAGCGAAGGTTGAACTTCATGCGGCATGGCTAGCTTTCGCGGACGGCACTTTCAACAGCATTTATCCCTGCTTCGGATCGAAGGCGCGGCGGAGGGCGTCGCCGAAAAGATTCAGCGAGAGGACGAGGCCGAAGAGCGCGCCGCTGGCGGCGGCGAGGTTCCACCAAATGACGGGCTCGCGGGTGAATTCGCCGCGGGCGCCGTCGATCATCGCGCCCCAACTCGCGGTGCCGACGGGCAGGCCGACGCCGAGGTAGCTGAGGATGACCTCGAAGAACACCAGGCCGGAGAAACCGAGGACGAAGGTGATGAGGACGAGGTGCATGACATTGGGCAGCAGATGCCGCGTGAGGATGCGCCAGTGGCTCTGCCCGAGCGCGCGCGCGGCGGCCACGTACTGGCAGCCGCTTTGCCGCATGGTCTCGCCGCGCACGAGGCGGCAGACCCCGACCCAGATCGTGAAGGCGAGGGCGCCCGTCATGGAGACAAAGCTTTTGCCGAGCGAGCTGATGATCGCGACGAGAAGCAGGATCGTCGGCACGGAGGCCACGACGCTGTACAAATAGGTGATGACCTCGTCGGTGCGGCGCCGGAAGTAACCGGCGGCGAGACCGAGGATGGTGCCGACCGGGATGTAGAGCGCGCTGGTCAGACCGCCGATGATCAGCGCCGTGCGGCAGGCGCGCAGGGCTTCCACGAGCACGTCCTTGCCGAGCGCATCGGTGCCGAGCAGGTGCGTGCCCTTGAGCGGCGCGGGTTTGGTGAAGAGCGTTTTCGCGAGCGGCGCGCTGTAGGTTTCCTCGGCGGGAATGTCGGCGGTGAGCTTGTGCAGGATGGATTCCCAGCCGCCGCGCCCGTCGGGGAGCTGGATGGTTTCGAGCGCGCCGATGAAGAGATAGACGCAGATGACCGCGCCGGCGACGAGGCCGATGCGGTCGCGCCGCAGGCGGGCCAGTGCGCGGTGCCAGACCTCGTTGCGGGCATTGGCGTAGAGGAAAAGGGCGGCGGCGGCGAAGCCGGCGAGGACGAGGAAATTTTGAAACCAGACGTTCGCGAAGAGGGTGCTGAAAAACGCGGGGATGCTGCCGCCACGAAAGGTGAAGAACGTGTGCCAGAGCGCGGCGAGCGCGAGCCACAGCGGATAAACGCAGAGCACCACGAGGAGCACCTTGCGCCACGGAAAGCGCGCGGCGACTTCGACCTCCCGGTTTTCCCCCAGCCGGATGCGCGGATCGGCCAGCGCGTAGCAGATGTCCGTGGCGATCAACCCCGCCTGGTAAAGCAGCGCGCCGAGAAAGACCGACGCCCGCACCACCGCGAAGTCGCCCGACTGGAGCGCGCCCGCGAGCAGGTTGCCGAGGCCGGGGATGGCAAAGAAATTCTCGGTGAGCAGCGAGCCGAGCACGAGCAGCGGCAGGTGCGCGACGACGAGCGTAATGAGCGAGATGAGCCCGTTTTTCAGGACGTGCGTGAAGAGCAGCCGCGTGTTGTCCACGCCCTTGGCCCGCGCGGTGCGCACGTAATCCCGCGCGATTTCCTCGAGAAACACGGCGCGATAGATGCGCGTCTCTTCGCCCAGGCTGATGACGCAGAAAACGACCACCGGCAGGATGAGAAAACGCACGCCGGCCCACTGCGTGAGATCGAAGCCGGAGACGGGAAACCAGCTCAGTCCCGAGGCGAGCAGCGACTGCCCGCCGAAAATGTAGAGCATGGGCACGATGCTCATCAGCACCACGCAGCCGATGGTGCCGGCGCGATCCAGCGCGGAATAGCGCACGAGCACGAGGTAGAGCGAAAGCGAGACCGCGAGGAACAGGCCGAGCGCCGCCGCCGGCAGCGTGATGGCGAGCGAGGGCAGCGCGCCGGCGAGGAATTTGTCGCGGAGCGGCTCGCCGGTGATGTCGGACTTGCCGAGGCGCAGGCACGCGAGGTTGGTCATCTCGTTGAAAAAGATGCTGTCGTGCCAGCTCGCGCCGGGCTCGTGATTGACGAGCAGCGGCTTGTCGTAGCCGCGCTCGTGGAGGTAGTTGCGGATCGCTTCCGGCGTGGCCTTTTTGTCGAGAATCCCGCGGGCGCGCTGCTCCGGCGTCTGCACCACGAAGGAGAGGACAAAGGTCAGCAGCATCACGCCCAGGACGATGAGCGGGACATAGAGCAGGCGGCGGAGGAGGTAGCTAAGCATTCAGGCGGCGGTTCCAGCGGATGGCGTAGCGGATGGCGGCGACGAGCCCGACGGCGAGCAGGGCGAGCGGCCACCAGACGGGGCGGTTCCAATCGCGCCAGGCGCGGGCGCGCAGCGCGGGATCGACCTGGAGGTATTTCACGCCGCCCTCGAGCATCATGTTGGCGTGCGTGCGGCGCGCCCACGGCTGCACCACCACGTAGTAGGCTTTGTGAAAATTGAACGCGACCGGGCAATCCTCCGCGATCATTTCATTGAGCCGCCGGCACAATTCGAGGCGCTCGGGGCTGTTGTCCATCAGCGCCATTTTCTCGAAGACCCGGTCGAACTCCGCGCTGACGTAACGCGCCTCGTTCTTGCCCGCGGGCGGGATGTTCTTGCTGTAGAAAAGGAAGAAGTAGTTTTCGGGATCGGGATAATCCGCGCCCCAGCCGGTGCTCGGCGCGATTTGAAACTGCCCGCGGTCCTGCTTCTCCAGCATCTTCGCGAAGGTGTTTTCGATGACCTTGATCCTGATCCCCAGTTGCTCGAACTGCCGCTGCTCGTATTCCGCCGTCTGCCGTTCCTCCGAGCCCGTCGCGGTCACGTCCATCGTCAGCTCCAGCGGCTGCCCCGTCTTCGGGTCGAGGCCATTCGGATAGCCCGCCTCAGCGATGAGCTGCCGCGCGCGTTCGAGGTTGTAGGCGTTCGGATTCTTCCAGTCCTTGAGATGTCCAAAGATGCCCGGCGGCACGAGCTGCGTGGCGGCCGGAGCCACGCCGTTTTTGAAAATATCGCAGTAGCCCTGCGCGTTGTAAGCGCAGGCCAGAGCCTTGCGCAGCTTGACGTTCGCCAGCACCGGATCGGCGCAGTTGAAGCTAATGAAGAATGTGCTCAGCTCGGTGTCCTTTTCGAGCATCATGCCGCGCGCCTTGAGGTCGGGTGAAAGGTCGTGGTTCGAGCTGACGATGCGGCCGAACGAATCCTTCGCCACCGCCGTGCCATCGAAGTAGCCCTGCCGCGCGAGCAGCCACATGGTGTGCGTCTCGCGCAGGATCGGCCACTCGATCTCATCAACCAGCGGGAGCTTCTGCCCGGCGAATTGCTTCAGCCACTCCGCCTTCTCCGGCGGAAATCCGTCGCTCGGAAAAACTGTCGTGCGGTAGTCGGGATTGCGAATCAGGCGGAAGCGGTGCGCCTGCTCATACTCCGCGATTTGGAAGGCGCCGGTGCCGACGGGATGCCAGTTGAATTCCGCGCGCTGCTTCTCCTCGCCCGCGTGTTTTTTCCCGTCGTAGTATTCCACCGCCTCGCGCGGGACGGGCGTGGTGAAAGGCATCGCCAGCCAATAGACGATCTGCGGATAGGGCTTGGAGAGGTGGATTTTGAAAGTGTGGTCATCCACGACCTCCAGCCCCGGCAGGCGCGCGGAGTAATCGAACTGCCCCGTCTTTTTCGCCGCCTCGTAAAGCTCGTGCATGCCGGGGATGATCGGCTCCAGCGTGCCGAAAATCGGGCACTCGATCTTCGGGTCGCTCATGCGCAGCCAGGCGAAATGCACGTCTTCGGCCACGACTTCGCGGCCCTTGCCGCCGGGGAAGCACGCATCGTCGTGATAGCGGATGCCGCGCTTCAGCCGGCAGGTGTAGGTCACGGTGCCGTCGGGCTCCGCGGTGCGCTCCGGCATGGCCGCGAGCAGCGCGGGCGCCAGCTCGTAGGGATCGGTCTTCAGCGGATGATACTCCAGCAGCGTGTCGAGGATCGCCTCGTGGATGCGATGCGCCACCTGGTCGTAGGCGTGCTGCGGATCGAGCCCGCGCGGGTCGTCCGGGAGATACGCGTAGCGCACCCGCCACGGCGTCCCGTCGTCGCGCGTCTGGCGCGTCGGCGGGGGATGCGGGTTCGTATCGCAGCCCGCGAAGGCGAGGAGGAGGAGGCAAAGGATGAAGGATGAAGGATGAAGGATGAAAAGCCGCCAGGCTGGACACGCTTCCGGCTTCATCCTTCCGCCTTCATCCTTCATCCCTTCCCTTTCCCCCCTCCTCATCCTTTCCTCTTCTGCAGTTGGGCATTGATCTGGTCGCGCAGTTCCGCCGCGCGCTCGTAGGCTTCGGTGGCGATGGCCTTGTCCATCTCGCGCTGCATTTTTTCCAGCTTGGTCAGCGGCTGTTTTGCCCGCACCTCGTCGAGCCATTCGCCGAGAAAGCTCAGCTCCGGGCTGTTCGCCGCCGCCTCCGGATTTTCGATCTTCTCGAAAAACGCGCGGATCTTTTCCACCCCCTCCTCGATCTTCCGCGCCGCCGCCGCAAACTCCTCGCGCTCCAGCTCGATCGAGGCCCGCGCCCGCGTGTGCATCATCAGCACATACGGCGTGAACTGCAGCACCGACGCCGCCAGCTCCTCCGGGTGCGCGTGATCGCCGATGAAGGCAAACATGTCCAGGTTCCGCTGCGTATCGCGGATCACGCCGCGGTAGTCGCTGAGCTGAAAAAAACTGATGTAGCGGTGGTAATACTGGATGCCCTCCTGCTGCAGTTCGCCCACGTCATCCGCCGAAAGCACGTAGCTTTCGCTCTTCTTCGCCGCCCGTTTCGCCCGCTCCTGATGATAGGCCAGCAGGCTCTCCCGGTCATGCGGCTCCAGCCCGTCGGGCCGCCCCTCGGTCTCCATCTGGATGAGCCCGAGGTCGATCCGCAACTGGAGCTTTTCGCGCCCGTCGCTGCCCAGGATTTTGCGCACTTTGATCATGCCCGGTTCATGGGGCCAGGCGCGCAGCAGGTCGTTCAAATCGAGACTCATCGTGCGCGACTATCCAAACCCGTCGCTGCTTTGTCAATCCGTCCACCGCGCGAACCGCGGAGTTGTGCCGCGATGATGCCCAGCGCTTCGTCCCGCTGCCGGCCACATTCCGATTTCCGCTTGCCACCGGCGGGCGGGCGGCCCGACAAACCGCGGATGCGTTACGCTCCTCTCG
>JAYWEB010000098.1:0-5293 GCA_043779575.1 Chthoniobacter sp.
CCGAGGTTTTGGTCGCCGTAGTGCAGCGGGCAAAGCATCGCGCTGGTGACCTGCATCGGCCCCTGGCAGAGCGGCGCGAGGCGGGCATCCTCGCCGCGCAGGAGCAGCGGTTCCTTTTCCCGCCAGATCGTGCCGAGGACGCCCTCGCCGGCCCCCACGGCGTGCAGCCGCAGGTAGCTCGGCCAGGTGAAGCCGGGCTCGGTCCGCACGGCTTGCGGCACGTCGAAAAACGGCGGGCAATTGCGCGTGGAAAACGCCGGGCGCAGCGTCTCGCTGGCGCGGTCCACCAGGTAGAGCGCGCCGCCGTGCGCGCCGAGGATGCGGAGCGCGCCCTCGACGATGAGCACGTGCAGGTCCGAGGGGCGGCTGGTGTCCGAGAGCGCCGCGCCGAGGCCGTGGAGAAAGTCAAAGACGCGCGTTTCTTCGAGGAGGATTTTTTCGCGCGCCCGGCGCAGCGCCACGATCATCTCGCGTTGCCGCCGATAGACATAAACGAACGAGCCGGCCACCACCGCGAACAGCGCGAAGAAAAGGGCCGGCCACATCGGTTTCCTAGCGGACGAGGTGCAGGTCCTGTTTCAGGAAGTCGATGACGTCTTTGAACTTCGCCGCGTTCGCTCCGTCCGCCTCCACGCAGGCTTCGTGCGCTTCGAGCATCGTCTGCTTTTCCGTCAGCTTGTCGGCGCGGGTGTCATCGAGCGCCTCCTGTTTCGCCGGTGCGGCCGGGGCCGGCGCGGCGGGGTGGACGATGGTCAGAAGCTGGTCGAGCCCGAGGTTCATCAGCAAATCGCGGTTGCGCTCGTTGAGGTTGATCAGCCGCAGCTCGCCCTGGCCGAAGTTCCGCAGGCCCAGCCCGACCGAGGCCAGCGTGCCCATGAAGGTCGAGTCCATCACCGGGCAATTGTGCAGATCGATCACGAATTCCCGGTAGCCGCGGTTCATCATTTCCTTGGAAAATTCTTTCAGCCCGGTGCTGTTCAAAAACGATCCCTTCCCCTCGACCCGCACCCACACCGTGCGATTCGCCGTGCCGACAAGGATGGATGAAGAAGCAGTCACGATCTCGATCTCAGATACGCTGGCCGCGGCTCGGCGGACGATGCGACCGGCGGCGGCGGGACGCGGAAAAACTACGGCTGACCGGCGGAAAATCCATCGCGGGATCAGTTCCAGAGGAACGACTGGCTGAGCGCCACGATCTTGCCGTTTTCGATCAGCAAGGCGCGCCAGCCGGTGATCTTGCCCTCCTGTTTGTAGTCGTCGCCGATCACGCTGAAGTCGCTCTTCACGGAGCCTTTCACGTCTTTGTAAAACAGCTCCTTGGCCTGCACGTAGGCGCCGAGACTCTGCTGGCGGTATTCGAGGCGGATGGTCACGTCGGCGGCGCGTTTCGCGCGCCAGAAAAAGGTGAAGTAATGGCCGTAGCGCTGCTCGCGATCGAAGTCCGAAACCGCCCCGAAATTCAGCCGCTGCCGCTCGAACATGACCATCGGATCGAGCGTCGGCTTTTCCGTATCTCGGTCGTGATGCAGGGTCTTCGTTTTGCGAAACTCGAAGGCGTCGTCCAGCGCGAGCGGGAGGACTTTGGCTTTGTCGAGCTGCCGGGGCCGCTCGGCCGCGGGGCTGGCGGCCGCGCTCGCGAGGGCGAGCAGCGTGAAAAGGAGGCGTTTCATTGGGGCGGGAAATAGAGCGGGTGCGTGCAGCGGTGTCAATTGCGCCACCGGACCCGCGGGCGCGGCCTGCACCTCCCCGACGTGGCGCAGACTGGAAGCCCGCGCCACTACTGCGCGATCCAGCGCAGGCCGAGCTGGAGCCAAAAGGGCATCGTCAGCAGCGCCACCGCCGAGGTCGCGAGGATGAGCCGCAGCGCGGTCGCGGGATCGCCGCCGTAGTGCTTCGAGAGAATCACGGGCATGACCGCGCAGGGCATCGCCGCCTGCACCAGGATGACCTGGCGCAGCTCCATCGGACCCGGCAGCCAGCGGGCGAGCGCGAGCATGAGCAGCGGCAAGAGGCCGAGCCGCAGCAGGCACGCGCCGAGCGAGTCGGCGACGTTCGCCTGGAAATTCAGCTCCCGCATTTGGTCCGCAAAAGTCGCGCCCGTGAGGATGAGCCCGAGCGGGATGGCCGCCGCGCCGAGGCGGTGGACCGTCTCCAGCGCGAAGCCCGGCAGCCATCCGCGCGCGCCGCCGAAATGCAGCGCCACGGCGAGCAGGATGGTGACGACGGGCGCATTAAAAAGCTGCCGCCACGCGCGCTGCGGCGCCGCGCCGCTGACGAGCAGGATGCCCACGGTCCAGAGCGCGATTTCCACGCCGATATTGTGGGTGAAAAGGACCGCGCTGGTCCGCTGGTCGGAGTGATCGAAAAGTTTCTGGATCAGCGGCAGCGGGAGGTAGCCGTAGTTAAAGATGCCCGCGGTGAAGGCGAAGGTCCGCCGCTGCCGCGGCTCGCGCACGCCGAAGAGCGGCGCGGCGAGGTAGGAAAGCGCGTAGCCGAGCGCGACGGTGGCGAAGCCGGCGGCGGGCGCGAGCAGGAGATTGCCGGCCTGATCGAGCGCGCGGTTGCCGAGGAGGGTGTCGAGGATGAGGCAGGGAAAAAGCAGGTTCACCACGACCCGCAGCAGGCTGGCATCCGCCGCCGCGCTCAACCAGCCGACCCGCCGGATGCCCCAGCCCACGCCGACGGTGAGGAAAACCGGCGCGACCGCGAGAAGCAGGGGCAGGTATTCCGGGCTCACTTCTTCTGCGGCCCCATCAGCTTGTATTCCTTGGACAGCGCGCGGACTTCCAACTCCGTGAGCCCGTTCGGGATGGTGATGATCCCGTCGCGCACGGGCTTGTCGATGACCATGTCCACGACCTGATGGATGCCTTTTTTCGTAACGACAAAAACCACCATCGAACTGCCGCGCCGCTGGGTGCTCACGACTTCGAGGTCGATGCGCCCTTTGTCATCGAGCAGGAACGCCGCGCCCCACGAACCGTCCGCGGCTTGAAACGGATACATCGTCCTGATGCTGCGCTCGTTGATGGACGGCACTTTTTCGATGAAGGCGTCGCGCGGCGGATTCTTGAAGGTGACCGGCTTGGCAAAGGCCTCGGTGTCGCGCGAGTTGGCTTCGGCGTAAAAGCGGACGGTGACCTTCGGCGCGCGCCCCATGCCCAGGCAGGCGAGCGCGAGGACGGCGGGGAGCAGGCGGAGCACACGTTTCATAGCGCGCGGAGTCTTGGGGCCGGGGATGGCATTTGCCAACCCCGAAACGTGCCGCTAAAGACACCGCGATGAAATTCCGCCCCATCTTCATTTTGTTCGCCGCTTTCCCGCTCACGGCCTGCGCCGCCGAGACGCCCGCGCCCGCCACGCCGCAGCCCAGCGCGATGCACCGCCTGCTCCATCCCTTTGGCGGACCCGCCGCGCCGGACACGCCCGAGGCGACAAAAGACGCGATCCTGAAAAATCTGGAGATGGGTGCCAGCGTCGAGCCGCCCGCACCGAAGCTTTCCGAAACGCGCGAGGTCAAAGTCACGGTCACGCTGGCCAACAAGGGCAAGAAACTGGCGCAACTGGCGTTTCCGACCAACCAGCGCATCGAGGTGCTGGTGAAAGACAAGGCCGGCAAGAAACTGGTCCAATGGTCCGAGGATCAGGCGTTCTTCGCCGAGCCCACGCTCATCACGATCAACCCCGGCGAGCGCCTCGAGTACGCCGCGACCGTCTCGACCCGCGACCTCGTGGCCGGCGAGACCTACACGGTCGAGGCGTTCTTCCCGAGCTTCGGCGGACTCCGCCGGACCCTCGGCCTCGCGCCGGAAAAGTAGGTCGCGGCTCCGCCGGAACGATGCCGTGGAGTGGTCCGCGAAAAGCACGAAAGCCACGACACCACCCCGCCCGCCCATGAACGATCCCCTGCCGGAAAAGCCGCCGCGCCGTCCGCGCTACGCGGGGAGGAATCCGCGGAAGTTTGCCGAGAAATACAAGGAGCACGCGCCGGAGCGCTACGCGGCGGACGTGGAGAAAGTGCTCGCCAGCGGGAAGACCCCGGCGGGGACGCATCGGCCGATCATGCTGCGCGAAATCATGGCGGTGCTCGCGCCGGAGCCGGGCGCGACCGCGGTGGACGGCACGCTCGGCTACGGCGGGCATGCGCGCGAAATCCTCGCCGCACTCCAGCCGGGCGGGCGGCTCATCGGCGTGGATGCCGATCCCATCGAGCTGCCGAAAACGGAGGCGCGGCTGCGGGCGCTGGGCTTCCCGGCGGAGTCGCTGCTCGTGCGGCGGATGAACTTCGCCGGCCTCGCGCAACTGCTCGCGACGGAAGCGCCCGGCGGGGCGGACCTGATCCTCGCGGACCTCGGCGTTTCCTCGATGCAGATCGACAACCCGGCGCGCGGTTTCACTTTCAAAACGGACGGCCCGCTCGATCTCCGCATGAATCCCCAGCGCGGCCAATCCGCCGCGGCGCTGCTCGCCGGACTCTCCGCCGCGAAGCTCGAAAAGCTGCTCATCGAAAACGCCGACGAACCGCACGCCGCCCCGCTCGCCCGCGCGCTCGCCGGCTCCGCCCCGCTGACCACGACGGCGCTGGCCGCGCTCATCCGCCGCACCCTCGCCGCCCTCCCCCGCCCCGCCTCCGGCGACGCCGCCGACCTGTCCGTGCGGCGCGTTTTCCAAGCGCTGCGCATCGCGGTGAACGACGAGTTCGCCGCGCTCGACACTTTCCTCCGCCGCCTCCCGCAGTGCCTGAAAGCGGGCGGGCGGGTGGCGATTCTCACCTTCCACTCCGGCGAAGACCGCCGCGTGAAACACGCCTTCAAGGCCGGGGAGCGCGACGGCACGTACGCGGAAATCGCCGGCGCAGTCCTGCGGCCCGGCGCGGAGGAACAGCGCGCCAACCCGCGCTCGTCGAGCGCCAAGCTGCGCTGGGCGCGGCGCGGTGGGTGATGGGGAAAAATTCGAAATCCGAATACCTTGTCTTTCCTTGCGCGAACGGACATCCGCTTTTAACAAGCCTCCCCGCGCCCGATGCCCTACCGTCCGCCCCGCCGCCAGCCCATGAATTATTACGTCACTTCTTTCATCAACATTCTCCACTTCATCAGCGACGACCTGATCCAGGTGGACTCGACCACGCGCATCGCCGAGGTCTTCGGCGACGAGTTCGACGATCTCGATTTTGAACTCGCGCTCTGCTGCTTCGAAGCCACGCACAAGGTCGCCTTTGCCGACCGGCTCTGGGACGCGGAGGACGACGAATACGAGGAGCTGTCCATCGAGGAGTTCATCGACACCT
>JAYWEB010000099.1:0-13356 GCA_043779575.1 Chthoniobacter sp.
CGCGGCCCAAACCTCTCCGTCGAGGACAGTGCGCTCCGCGGCCCGACCATCCGGCAGCGGATCATCCTCGAACCGCACGGCGGACTCGGCCTCTTCGCCCTCGACCGGCCCGCCACGGAAATCCGCGGCGCGTATCTGGAGGCCGGCGGCTTTTTGCAAACCCAGCGCCCGGTGCTCAAGCAGGTGCCGTATGAAGTCATCTCGCGCCCGGACAACCGCGAAACCGAGCTGCCCGCCGATCAGCGCCGGGAAACGCTGCGCCAGCCGGCGCGCATTTCCCCGCAGTTGCAAACCCTCGTCACCCGCTGGCGCACCGCCCATCCCGAAGACCGCGCGCTCGTCGAGGCGGCGCTGCGCTATTTCCGCAGCGAGCGTTTCACCTACTCGCTGGAACCCGGCACCTACGACGGGCCGGGCGCGCTCGACGAGTTTCTTTTCCAGCGCCGCACCGGCTTCTGCGAGCACTACGCCGCAGCCTTTGCCACGCTCATGCGCGTGGCGGGGATTCCCTCGCGCGTGGTCCTCGGCTACCACGGCGGCGAGTTCAACGCGCGCGGGCGCTACGTCATCGTCCGGCAATCCGACGCCCACGCGTGGTGCGAGGTCTGGATCAAAGGCGAGGGCTGGCTGCGCCTGGATCCCACCGACGTGATCGCGCCGGACCGGCTCAGTTCCGGACTCACCGGCTATCTGGAAAACCGCGCCGCCAACTCCGCGAACAGCGCGGCCACATCGTCCTCGGCCGCCGGTTGGCGCGAGGTGCGCCGCGATCTGCGGCTGGTCTGGGACAACCTGAGCTACCAGTGGGATCTGCACGTCCTCAGCTTTGACGGCGACGGCCAGAAAAGTTTTCTCGCCACCATCGGCTTCGGGGATTTCCGCTGGTTGGAAATGACGCTCGCGCAGGTCGTCGGCGCAGCCGTCCTCCTCGGCGTGCTCGGCCTCTGGCAGCGGCGTCCGCGGCGCGCGCCGGCGAGTGCCGTGAGCCGGGCCTACGCGCGGTTTTGCGCAGCGCTCGCCGCCGCCGGCGTGCGCCGCGAACCGTGGGAAGGGCCGCTCCATTTCGGTGAACGCGCCGCCGCGCACTGCGCGCCGCACGCCGCGGCGATCCGCGAGATCGCCGCGCTTTACGCCCGCCTGCGCTACGCCCCCGCACCGCCCCCGCCCGCCGCTTTCCTCCGCGCCGCACGGGCACTGCCGCGGCTGCGCCGGTAGCGCCGCCGGTCAGGTGTACTTCAGCACTTCCTCGATGGTCGTCTCGCCATCGTAGATGCAGCGCAGGCCGTCCTGCCGCAGCGTGCTCATGCCCAGCTCCACGGCCTTCTGTTTCAGGACGACTCCCGGTGCGCGCTTGTTGATGAGTTCGCGAATCGGGTCGCTCATATCGAGCAGCTCGTAGATGCCTTTGCGGCCTTTGTAACCGGTCTGGTTGCAGCTCTCGCAGCCGCGGCCGTAGTAGAAATTTTTGTCGCCGATCTCGTGCGGCGAAAGCCCGAGCTGGGCGAGCGCGCTCTCGTTCGGCTCATACGCGGTTTTGCAGTTGGGGCAGATTTTACGGATGAGCCGCTGGCCGAGCACGCCCTCCAGCGAGGACGAAATCATGAACGGCTCCACGCCCATATCAATGAGCCGCGTCACCGCGCCGGGCGCATCGTTCGTGTGCAGCGTGGTGAAAACCAAGTGCCCGGTGAGCGAGGCCTGGATGGCGATCTGCGCGGTCTCCACGTCGCGCGTTTCACCCACCATGATGCGGTCGGGATCCTGCCGCAAAAAGGCGCGCAGCGTGCGCGCAAAGGTCAGCCCGATCTTTTCGTCCATCGGCACCTGGATGATGCCCTCGATGTCGTATTCCACGGGGTCCTCGGCGGTCAGCACCTTCGAGTCGATGGTGTTGATCTTGTTCAGACAGGCGTAAAGCGTGGTCGTCTTCCCGGAGCCGGTCGGGCCGGTGACGATGAAGATGCCGTTCGGCTTTTCGATCGTGCGCAGGAGGTAGTGGTAGATGTAATCCGGCATCCCGAGCGCCTCGATTTCGAGGTTCACGGTGGTGCGGTCGAGGACGCGGAGCACCACGCTTTCGCCGAACTGCGTGGGCAGCGTGGAGACGCGCAAATCCACCTGCCGCCCGCCGATCATTTTCTGGATGCGCCCGTCCTGCGGGAGCCGGCGCTCGGCGATGTTCAGGTTCGACATGACCTTCACCCGCGAGATGACCGGCAGCGCGAGATGGCGCGGCGGCGGGGCCATTTCATAAAGGGCGCCGTCCACGCGGTAGCGGATCTTGAACTCGGTCTCGAACGGCTCGAAGTGAATGTCCGACGCGCGATCCTGAATGGCCTGATAGAGGATCAGATCGACGTAGCGAATGATCGGCACGGCATTGGCCTCGGCCTCGATGTTTTTCGCATCCGCGCCGGAATCGCTGCCAAACTCCAAGTCCCCGCCGAGCTGGGCGAGAATGTCGTCCATGCTGCTCATGTCGGTGCCGTAAAAACGCTTGATGAGGTCGTCGATCTGATAGAGCGGCGCCACCACGATCTGGATTTCCTTCCCGAGGGCGAAGCGGAGATCCTCCGCCGTCTGCGCGTTGAGCGGATCGGCCAGCGCGACCTGGATGTTGCCAGACTCCACGCCGAGCGGAAACGCCCGGTGCAGCAGAGCCAGCCCGCCGGGGATCAGCCGCACGATTTCCGGCGGCGGTTCAAACGTCGTGAGATCCACGAAATCCACGCCCAGCGAGCCGGCGATGGTTTCGTAAAACTGCTGTGTCGTGCAGATCTGGTAGTCGCTCAGGACTTCGGCGAGCGACTTCCCGCTGTGGTTGACCTCCTGCGTGATGTCCTCGATCTGGCTGGCATCGACGACGCCGTGATCAACGAACATTTCGAGAACTTGCTTGGTATTCATGGTGGGGTGAAAAAAGTGCGGGCTCCGTTCTATGCAGGCACTCCCGGCCCCGCGCCAAGGAAAAAGGCAGGCACCCGCCGGTTTCGCCAAAACGCGGGATTTCGCTGTTTACGTCCCGCCGGGGAAACATATGATTCCGCCGTTCTTCCTCTGCTGCACGAGCACCGGATTTTTCCCCCGGACGGAAAATTGCCAATCCACCACTTCGAAGATCATGCGCAAGAAAAACGACACCGCCAAGAAAGCGACCGCGCCAGCCGCGCGGCCCGCCAAACCCGCGACCCCCAAAAAGGCCCCAGCCCGCCCGGCTGCCGCCAAACCAAAACCCAAGCGCGCATCCCCGCCCGCGTCGGTGTCGCCGAGCACCGACGCCATCGCCACGCGCGCCTACTTCATCGCCGAAAAGCGGCGGGCCGATGGCCTGCCGGGCGACGCACAGCAAGACTGGATCGAGGCCGAGCGCCACCTCCTCGCCGAAGCCGCCGGGAAGAAACGCCCCGCCAAATCCAAAGCCCCATGACCGAATCGCCCGATGCCTATCAGGAGCTGACCGCCGCCCTGAAAGAACGCCTCGCGCTCATCGCCGACCGCGAATTTTACCAGCGCGACCCCGCCGCGCATCTCGCGCGGCTGCAGGCTGTCTCCGGGACCATCGCGACCTCCGCGACCCAACTTCCCGGCCCCGTCGATCCGCAGCTCGCGCACTACCTCCAGCGCTGCAGCTACGACAAAGCGCTGGCCTGTCTGGAAGCGCGGCACTGAACCGCGCGGCGCTTTACGGAGCGAAGCGCTTCTTAGAGGGCGTCTAAAAAGTCAAATTGCGAGTCATCCTGAGCGGAACGGAGGCGGAAAGGCGGGCGTAGTGCAGTCGAAGGACCCCGTGGAGTCACCAGCGGCGTCGCCCGTTATTTCACGGGGTCCTTCGACTGCGTTCCGTCCCGCCTTCGCCCGCACGGAACTCCGCTCAGGATGACTCGCGGGAGGGACTTTTTAGACGCCCTCTTACTGACCACCCGCATCCGGTAGTATAGGTCGCTGTTCAGGGTGGGGTCGGTGGGTGTCTGGGAGAAAACTTTGGCGAAATCCGGGAGATTGGGATCATTCAGATCGATATACCGCTCGATCAGCGACGAACCGCGATATTCTCCCGCGATCTGGTCTCGGGAAGGCACCCATTGCTCCGCAGGTGTGCCCCGCGCTTTCCGCAAGGTCTGCACGCGCACATGGACGGTAAAGGTGTTCGATTTCGTGGTCAGGCGCGGATAGATGTCCACGCAGGGTTTCTCGCGCAGGTTGTCTCCGGTGAGGTGATTGGCCTGCCAGAACGCCTTCATGCCAGCGGTGCCCGCCACTTCCGGCGGAACAAGATTCATTTCACAAAACTGCGTGGCTGATTTGAAGATCTCGTTGCTCTTAAACTTGGCTTCGAAATCGGCCAGCGTCTTGGTCAGAAGGTGCCGGCGTCGAAGCCCGCCTGCGCCTTTCGACACGCTGCCTGACGGGGCCGATGCCCGGCCCCGCTCAGTGCTCCGAACCGGACTTGGCGGATTCCGTCTCGCCGACTTGCTGGCCATCCCGAGCGGGGAGCGCGGCCTGGCTGCCGCCGCCGAAGAGCCGCGCGAAGATCCGCTTGGGCGCGGCGCGTCCGGCCTCCTCCTCGGCGAGTTCGCCGTGCGCTTCGCTCTTCGCCGTTTCCCACGCGGGGGCAAAGCCGGGGACGCTCAGCAGCATGCGCTTTTCAGCGCGGGCATAGACTTCGAGGTCGCGCTGGACCTTGCGGTCGGGCTGTTCGTTGAGGGCGTTGACCTTGATCCGCAGCATTTCGTTTTCCTTGCGCAGCGTCTCCCCGTCGCCCTTGATTTTCTTCATCGTCTCGGCCTCGATTTCGAGCCGGTCGCTGAGGTGGCGGCGGAAGCGGGCAAGCTCTCCCTTGAGCCCCAGGTAATTATAAGCGGCGATGACGAGGAAGACGCAGCCGAGGTAAAAGCCCCAGGCAAATTCACGGGTGAGGAGTTCTTGGATGTTCACAGTTTGGATTTAGACGACGACTTGGAATTCCTGCAACGATGTGCCGCCATCGAAGCGGACAACCTCGTTCTTTTCATTGAGCACCACGACCCGCGGCTTGTGTCCCGCGGCCTCCTCCGGCGTGTAGCCGCCAAAGTTCATGATCGTCAGCCGGTCGCCGATCTTGCCGAGGTGCGCGGTCGCGCCGTTGAGCTGGATCTGCCCGGCTCCCGGCTCGCCGTAGATGACGTAGGTTTCAAAGCGCTCGCCGTTGCCCATGTTGCCGACGAGGATTTTTTCGTAAGGCAGCAACCCCACCCGCTCCGCGAGATCGCGCGAAATCGTGAGGCTGCCCTCATAGTGCAGGCTCGCTCCCGTGACGGTGGCCCGGTGGACTTTCGATTTCAAAAGGGTCAGGTGCATGACGGCGGGCATGGTGCGGGAAAATCCGGGAATTGCAAGGCTGGCAGACTGTGGAAATACGGCTCCGCCTCAACCCGGACTTGCCGCCCCCCACCCTCCTGCGCTTTTCTCACGCCCCCAACTCCGCCACACCATGACCGACTCCTTTCACACCAAGCAGAACTTCGACCTCGGCAATGGGCGGCAGGCCCAGTTTTACAGCCTGCCCGCTTTGGAAAAGGCCGGCGTCGGGCCGATCTCGCGGCTGCCGATTTCCATCCGCATCGTGCTCGAAAGCGTGCTCCGCAACTGCGACGGCAAGCGCGTGCGCGAAGAGGATGTCCGCGCCCTGGCAAACTGGAACGCGAAGGCGCCCGCGCCGGTGGAAATCCCGTTCGTCGTCGCGCGCGTGGTCTTGCAGGACTTCACCGGCGTGCCGCTACTCGTCGATCTCGCGGCGATGCGCTCGACCGTCGCGCGGCTCGGGCGCGATCCGAAAATGATCGAGCCGCTCGTGCCCGTGGACCTCGTGGTGGATCACTCGGTGCAGGTGGATTTCTTTGGCAGCGCGCAGGCGCTCCAGATGAATCTCGACCTCGAATTCAAGCGCAACCGCGAGCGCTACATGCTGCTCAAGTGGGGCCAGCAGGCGTTCAAAACTTTTGGCGTCGTGCCGCCTGGCATCGGCATCGTGCATCAGGTGAACCTCGAATATCTCGCCAAGGGCGTGCTGGAAAAAGACGGCGTCTGGTACCCGGACACGCTCGTGGGCACGGACTCGCATACCACGATGATCAACGGGCTCGGCGTCGTCGGGTGGGGCGTCGGCGGCATCGAGGCCGAGGCCGGGATGCTCGGGCAGCCGGTTTATTTTCTCACGCCGGAAGTCGTCGGCGTGCATCTCACCGGCGCGGTGAAGGAGGGCGTGACGGCGACGGACGTAGTGCTGCACATCACGCAGATGCTGCGCAAGGCGAAGGTCGTCGGGAAGTTTGTGGAGTTCTACGGGCCGGGCGCGAAGTCGCTGCCAGTGGTGGATCGCGCGACGATCGCGAACATGGCGCCGGAGTATGGCGCGACGATGGGCTTCTTCGGCGTGGATGAGGAAACCGTGGCCTACCTCAACGGGACGGGCCGCACTGCGGAACACGTCGCGGCTTTCACCAACTACTACAAGGCGCAAGGTCTCTGGGGCATCCCGGTGAAAGGCCAGTGCGATTACAGCGTCGATCTGGAGCTGGACATCTCGACCGTCGTCCCCGGCGTCGCCGGCCCGAAGCGCCCGCAGGATCACATCAATCTGCCGGATTTGAAGAGCACGTTCACCGGCCTTTTCACCAAGTCGCTGCCGGACGGCGGCTATGGCAAAACGGCGGAAGATCTCGCGAGGAAAGTAGCCGTGCATATCAATGGCGCGGCCCCGACGGCAGCGCCGGAGCTTTTCTCCACCGAGGGCAAGACCGACTCGGATCACATGCGCGAAGGCGCTCCGCAGAACGTCGCCGAGATGGTCAACAACCGGCCCAGCCCGACGCCAGCGGAGGATCTCACGCGCACGTCTTACCGCCCCGCGGATACCCACATCGGCCACGGCTCGGTGCTCATCGCCGCGATCACAAGCTGCACGAACACCTCGAATCCGAGCGTCATGCTCGCCGCCGGGTTGCTCGCGAAAAAGGCCGTCGCGCGCGGACTCAGCGTGAACCCGGCGGTGAAAACCTCGCTCGGGCCGGGCTCGCGCGTCGTCACCGATTATCTCACGAAGACCGGCCTCCAGACTTACCTCGACCAGCTCGGTTTCCAGACCGTCGGCTACGGCTGCACGACGTGCATCGGCAATAGCGGCCCGCTGCATCCCGCGCTCGAAGAAGCCATCGCCAAGCACGATCTCATCACCGCCAGCGTCCTCTCGGGCAACCGCAACTTCGAAGCGCGCGTGCATCAGAACATCAAGGCGAACTTCCTCATGTCGCCGCCGCTCGTCGTCGCCTTCGCGCTCGCCGGGCGCGTCGATATTGATCTCACCACCGAGCCCATCACCCTCGCCGCGGATGGCGTGCCCGTTTTCCTCCGCGACCTCTGGCCGAGCCTCGCCGAGATCAACGACGCCATGCGGAGCGCGCTCAGCCCGGAGGTTTTCCGGCGGCTCTACACCGACTTCGCCACGCAGAATCCGAAGTGGAACGAAATCCCCGGTACCGTCGGCGACGTGTATGCGTGGGACGCCGAGAGCACCTACATCCAGGAGCCGCCGTTCTTCGCCGACTTCTCGATGCAGCCCGGCCACATCCACGAAATCAAAAGCGCGCGCCCACTCGGCATCTTCGGCGACAGCGTGACGACCGACCACATTTCGCCCGCCGGAGCGATCAAGAAAACCTCGCCCGCCGGTGCGTATCTCACGCAGCACGGCGTGGAGCACGACGACTTCAACAGCTACGGCTCGCGCCGCGGCAACGACCGCATCATGACGCGCGGCACCTTCGCGAATGTGCGCATCAAAAACCTCATGGCACCCGGCACCGAGGGCGGCGTCACGCGCCTCCAGCCGACCGGCGAGCAGATGCCGATCTACGACGCCGCCATCAAATACCAAAGCTCCGGCGTCTCGCTCATCATCGTCGCCGGCCAGGAATACGGCACCGGCTCCTCGCGCGATTGGGCGGCGAAAGGCACCGCGCTCCTCGGAGTCAAAGCCGTGATCGCGCAGAGCTTCGAGCGCATCCACCGCAGCAATCTCTGCGGCATGGGCCTCGTCCCCCTGCAATTCCCCGAAGGCGTCAACGCGGCCTCGCTGAAACTCGACGGCACCGAGACCTTCGACGTGCTCGGCCTGAGCGACGACCTCAAGCCGATGAGCGACGTAACCCTCGTCATCCACCGCGCCGACGGCACCCGCACCGAGCAGACCGTCCGCTGCCGCATCGACACCGCCATCGAGGTCGATTACGTCCGCCACGGCGGCATCCTGCCGTATGTGCTGCGGCAGTTGCTCAGCGCGTAGCGCAAAAAAAGCCCCGTCATCCTTTTCCTCGAAAGCGTCCCGCCCCGCGCCTGCGTTTTGTAGTGCGGCGGTGCTGCGCCGCTTTCGGAGTGCGCGCGGCTTTCAGCTCACGCGCCGCTCCGTTAGCGCGCGTCGTCCCAAAGCGGCGGTGCACCGCCGCACTACAAAACGCAGGCGACAATCGACGTCGTCCCCGACTCCGCCAACTTGCAACGCCCGCGCGCAAACCTATCCTCCCCGCACCACGCCCGGCCGCATGAAACCATCCACTTTCCTCTCCCTCTACGACAAACTCGAAAAGCTCGTCCAGCGGCTGCCGGACTCGCTCCAGCAGCCGATCCTGCGGGAGATCACGCCGATCAAAACGCTCTTCCTGCTCCAGCGCGCGCCGCGGCTCGTGCTGCTCGGGCCGGAGGGCGCGGGGAAGGCGGAACTGCTGCACGCACTCTTCGGCGGGGCGGTGGTGCGGGCCGGTGAGGAAAACCTCGGCGACGGAACCTGGCAGACCTTTGGCCAAAAAAGCCGCGGCACCCTGCAACTGCTCGACGCCCGCCGCCCCGCCTCGCTGAACATGCTCCGCGCCGCGCTCGCCGCGGATGCCCCGGACCTTTTCATCTTCCTCCGCCCGGCGCTGGCGATCGACGACCACCTCGCCGCCGATCTCGCCCACGCCGCGCAAATCCTCGCCTGCGCGGAACAGCGCGGCGGCGTCCGCCCCAAGCTGCTCGGCGTGCTCCTCCCCGGCGCGACCACCGACGCCGAGCGCGCGCGGCAGGAACTCCACGCCTGCCTGCACACCGACGCCGCGCTCAGCGACCGCATGGTCGGCACGCTCGCGCTGACCACGGCCAGCGAGCGCGAGCGGCTCGCCGAGTTGATCGCCATCGAGCTGCCCGGCGAGGCGCAGCTCGAAATGGCGCGGCTTTCCGCCAACCGCGCGTTGCAAAAACAAATCGCGCAAGTCGTCATCAAATCCGTCACCGCGATCTCCGCGGCCATCGGCGCGCAGCCCATCCCGCTCGCGGATTTTCCGATCCTGATGTCGCTCCAGGCCACGCTGGTCGCGAGCATCATGCACATCAGCGGACGCGCAATGAGCGTGCAGCTCGCCGGCGAATTCATGACCGCGCTCGGCGCGAACATCGGAGCCGGGCTCGTCCTCCGCGAAGGCGCGCGAGCCATCGCGAAATTCGTCCCCGTCTGGGGCAACGCCGTCTCCGGCGCGGTCGCCGCCGCCGGCACCTACGCCATGGGCCGCGCGGCGTCGGCGTATTTCATCGAGGGCCTGTCGCTCGCGGACGCGCGCGGCATTTTCCGCCGGAGGCGAAAGGACGCGCCGCCGCTGAAAAACTGACGCGGCGGGTGCGACGCAGTCGCCAAATATACGCGGTCATCCTGAGCGGAGCGGAGGCTTTGCGGAGCGCAGTCGAAGGACCTCTCACTCCCGGCGGGGGCGAAGGCGGCGGCTGGCTGGAGGGGAAAATGACGAATGACGAATGACGAGTGAATGACGAAACCCGAGACGGTCACGAATGGCGGTGAATTCGTCATTCGTCATTCCATCGCCCACTACCTCCGCCCGCAAATAGTTAGAGGTCCTTCGACTCCGTTCCCGCCCACCTTCGCCCGCCGGGAACTCCGCTCAGGATGACGGGGGTTTTCCACCCTCCCCACACCCCTGCGGGCTTCCCATTCATCGCACGCCCGCGTATCCCCTTTGCCATGGCACCTTCCCATCCCCTCTACGTTCTCATCCTCGCGGGTGGCAGCGGCGAGCGCTTCTGGCCGCTGAGCCGCAAGTCCCGCCCGAAGCAACTGCTCGCGCTTTTCTCGAAAGAGACGCTGCTCGAAGCCACCATCCGCCGGCTCGATGGCCTGGTGCCGCCGGAGCAAATCCTCATCCTCACAAACGCCGATCAGGAAGCCGGCGTGCGTGCGCTTTGTCCGCAGTTGCCGCGCGAAAACATCGTCGCCGAGCCGGCGAAGCGCGACACCGCGGCGGCCATCGCGCTCGGCGTGGGCTGGATCGCGCGCCGCGCGCCGCAGGCCACGATGATCGTGCTGCCCGCCGATCACCTCATCAAAGACAGCGCGGCGTTTCAGCGCACCCTGCGCACCGCGGCGGCGGCGGCGCAGGAGACGGGGGAGCTGGTGACCATCGGCATCCCGCCGACGTGGGGCTGTCCCGGATTCGGCTACATCGAGCAGGGTCCGGCGTGCGCGCTGACGAGCGGCGAGCCCGGCGGCCCGGCGGTGTTTGAGGTCACGCGGTTCCGCGAAAAGCCGAACGCCGAGCTGGCCGAGCAGTTTTTCCAGCAGGGAAATTTCCGCTGGAACGCGGGCATGTTCATCTGGTCCATCCCGGCGATCCTCGCGGCCTTCAACCGGCACACGCCGGCGCTCGGCGAGTTTGTCGGGCGGCTCCATGCGGGCGAGGACCTCGCGAAGCTGCTGGCCACGGCGTTCCCGGCGCTGCCGAAAATTTCCATCGACTACGCCATCATGGAGAAGACCGAGCGCGTGCTCGTCGTCGAGGCGGCGTTTGATTGGGACGACGTGGGAAGCTGGACGGCGGTCGCCAAATATCTCGCCGCCGACGAAGCCGGGAACCAGACCAACTGCCCCGTGCAAACGCTCGACGCGGCGAACAACATCGTCTTCACCGACCAGCCGCGGACCATCGCCCTGCTCGGCGTGAGCGACCTCATCGTGGTGCAAACCGCCGACGCCCTCCTCGTGTGCAGCCGGCATGAGGCGGAGAAGATCAAGCAGATCGTCACGCGGGTTCCGCCGGAATTGCAGTAAGGGGCAAAGACGGAATTACGTCTTTCCTCCCCAAATCCCCGCTCCATGAAGCGCTCCCTCGGCATCGACCACGGCGACGCCCGGATCGGCCTCGCGATTGCGGACGACCTCGGGATGCTCGCGCATCCGCTGGAGACGATCCACGTCAGGGAAGTCGTCGATCCCGTGGCGCGGATCGCGGCGATCGTCGTGCGCGACCGGATCGAGATCATCGTCCTCGGGATGCCGCGCAACATGGACGGCACCTACGGCCCGGCGGCGGAAAAGGTGCGGGCGTTCGCCGAGAAACTGCGCGCCGGGTGCGGCTGCGAAGTGAAACTTTGGGACGAGCGCCTCACCTCCGTGGCCGCGCAGCGCGCCCTGCACGAAGCCGGACGCAACGTGCAGCAGAGCCGCGCAGTCATCGACCAGGTCGCCGCGCAGATGATCCTGCAAGGCTGGCTCGACGCGCAGGCGATGCTGGGCGCGTAGCGCCTCAAAAAATGCACTGTCATTCTGAACGGAATTCCCGGCGGGCGAAGGCGGGGGCGAAACTCCGTTCAGAATGACAGGGTTTTAGTTGCGTGCCTTTCGCGCCTTTCGCGGACATAAACTCCGCCCAAAATCCGTGGACACCACCCGTCTCAAACTCCTCCTCGCGTACGACGGCCGGCCCTTCCGCGGCTGGCAGAGTCAGGCGGGCGGCGAGGCGGTGCAGGATCGCGTGGAGCAAGCTTTCATGCGGGTCGGCGGGCAGCGCATCGTGGTGCATGGCTCGGGGCGGACGGACGCCGGCGTGCATGCGCTCGGGCAGGTGGCGCACGCGGATGTCCCGCGCGCTTTTCTCCCGCCGGCGAAATGGCACGCCGCGCTAAACGCCAACCTCCCGCCCGAAATCCGCGTGCTCCGCTGCACCCGCGCCGCCGCGGATTTTCACGCGCGCTTTCACGCGCGCGGCAAGACGTATCTCTACCGCATCCACGCCGCGCCGATTTTTCCCCCGCTGGAAATCGGCCGCGCCTGGCACGTGCCCGGACCGCTCGATCTCGCCGTCCTCCGCTCCTGCGCCCGCCAGCTCACCGGCACGCACGACTTCGCGGGCTTCGCCGCCAACCGCGGCCACCCGCCGGCCAGCACCATCCGCACGCTCCGCGAAATCCGCCTCACCGCGCGCGGCCCGCGGCTCACGCTCCGCTTCACCGGCGACGGCTTCCTTTATAAAATGGTGCGCCTCCTCACCGGCACCCTCCTCCGCTGCGCCGCCGGGCGGATGGCACCCGGCGAGCTCGACAAATTCCTCACCGGCGGCGGCCAGCCCAAGACCCACTTCCAAGCCCCCGCCGAGGGCCTCTACCTCGCCCGCGTGCTCTACTAGACCAGCCGGAACCGCGCGACGTCCTGCGAATCCACGACGCCGACGGGCACGTTGGCTTCGTCCACCACCACGAGGTCGTCGATGCGGTGGGTCTCGATGATGTGGAGGACTTCGGCGGCGAGTTGATCGCCGCGGACGGTGATCGGGTTGCGCGTCATGAATTCGCCTACCTCCTTCTCCAGCAAACCGGGATGCGTCTGAAAATGCCGGCCGAAATCGCCGTGCGTGAAGATGCCGAGCAGCCGCCCGCTGGCGTCCACCACTTCGGCGGCTCCGGCGCGCGCTTTCGCCATGGCGTGCAGCACCTCGCGCACGGACGCCGTCGGCGCGACGACCGCCATCTGCTCCGCGCCGCGCATGATCTGGTGGACCTTGAGGAGCAGCGTGCGCCCGAGCCGCCCGCCGGGGTGGTAGCGCGCAAAGTCCTCCTTTTTGAAACCGCGCGCTTCGAGCAGGACCATGGCCAGCGCATCCCCGAGCACGAGCATGACGGTGGTGCTGGAGGTCGGCGCGAGGTTCAGCGGGCAGGCTTCCTGCGCCACGTTGACGTCGAGATGCACGTGGCAGTTTTGGGCGAGAAAGGATTTTTCATTGCCGGTCATGGCGATGATCTGCACGGCGAAGCGCTGGAGCGCGGGCAGGATGTTGATGAGTTCGTCGGTCTCCCCGCTGGAGCTGAGCGCGAGGATCACGTCGCCATCGGCGACCACCCCGAGATCGCCGTGCATGGCGTTGAGCGAGTTCAGCACCACAGCCGGAGATCCTGTGCTGGTCAGGGTCGCGGCGATTTTGTCGCCCACGTGCCCGGACTTGCCCACGCCCACGACCACGACCTTGCCGCGGTTTTCCACGCAGGTGCGGATGGTCTCCACGGCCC
>JAYWEB010000100.1:0-2101 GCA_043779575.1 Chthoniobacter sp.
CAGACGTGGTCCTTGCGGCACCAGTTCAACCTGCTGTGAGTGGGCTGGCCCGCGGCCTGCTAATCGTGTGGTTTCCGACCAACGTTTTCCTTGAGACAATCTAAAAATACTGTAAAGGCGCGCAGCTTCATTCGATCCACCCTCCGATTCACTCTATGAACAAGCCCTGCTCCATCGCTTTGGCCGTGTGCCTGACTCTGACTGCCTGCAACGGATCCAAACAGAAAAGCACCTGGCAGCAGGTGCGGGAAACCAAGCCGGACAAGGTCGCGAGCACGGCGGATCCCAATGAGGCTTACACGAAGAAACTCAACAAGGTGCTGAACGAAAGTAAGGTCGAGCACAAGGTCGTGACCTACCAATACCGCTACAAAACCCGCATGCGCGAAGAGGCGGTCGGCACCCATTCGGCGGTCATCTACAAGGATAACTCCGACCCCGAGAATCCGTGGTGGCTGGTGAACGAGCGGACCGGCAAGCCGGTGTGGCTGCCCGGTCAGGATCTGAATAAGCAGATTTCTTTCTACCTGCGCCGCAAGGCCGAGGTCACGGAAGAGAAGGTCTTCAGTGGCCGTGAACCGCAGGGGACGGCAACGATGGTGGCCAAGCACACGCCAGCCGTGCAGGCGGACTCCCCCGCTTTCACGCGGATCGCGAAAGTCACGAAGCAGCCCGCGCGGATGACGGCTCCGGCACCGACCGCTCTGGCGCAGGCCGCTCCGCGGGGCGAGGCCACGCAGTTCGTTCGTCCTGCGCGCTTCAGTGCCGGACCCAGTGAAGTGCCGATTCCCTTTACCACGCCGGCCCCGGCGGAAGCGCAGTTCGACGATCAGTTCCGCCGCGCGCACGGCACGGAGTATGACCCCGCCAGTCCGGTCGATCGGCGGAAAATGGAGACGCTCAAGCACGCCCTCCTCGACACCCGCGAACCAGCGCCCACGGGGACGTTCTAGTCCGCAGCTCGTGGCGCAGGCTTCCAGCCTGTGACTCTCCGCCGGGCATCCCTGCCCGGCGAAAACCTGGTGTTTTCCCAATCGTCACACCGGCACCCTTGCCGCCCTCGCCGAGCGCGTGCATCCTCCGCCGCCCATGCAGACTATCGTCATCGGCCATCGGAATCCCGACATGGATTCCATCTGCTCAGCTCTCGCCTACGCCGAGCTGAAGCGCCTCACCGGCCAGGAAAACGTCCTCGCCGCCCGCGCCGGCAATACCAATGAGCGCATTGATTTCGTCCTGAAAAAATTCGGCCTCGAAGCGCCCGCGCTGATCAACGACCTCTCGCCGCGCGTCGCCGATGTCATGCAGCCGCATGTCATTTCTGTGCGCGCGGATTCGCCGGTCTATGACGCCATCCAGCTCATCGAGCAGAAGCGCATGCGCGGTCTCCCGGTCGTGGATGAAAGCAACCGCTGCCTCGGCCTGCTCAGCGCTTTCAAAGTCAGCCACCACCTTTTTCCCCCGCGCGAGGAAGCCGCCAGCGCCCGCCTCGTCACCGCTTCGCTCGCCGACATCGTGACCACCTTCGGTGGCACGCTCGTGACCGGCGCACTTTCCTCCGAGCCCGCCGAGCGGCTCCTCATGGTCGGCGCGATGGCGCAGGATTCCTTCGGTCCGCGGCTCCAGCGCTATCGGGAAAAGAGCGTCATCCTTTTTGTCGGCGACCGCCCGCACATTCAGCAGATGGCCATCGCTGCGCGCGTCCACGCCATCGTCGTCACCGGCGATCTGCCGATCGACGAGGCAATCCGCGCCGCCGCCCGCGCCGCGCAGGTCACCGTCATCGCGTCCCCGCACGACACCGCGACCAGCGTGCTCCTCGCGCGCGGCGCGGTGCGCGTCGAGCGGATGATCGAAAGCGATTACCAGAGCTTTCACGCCGATACGCTCCTCGACGACGCGCGCCACCTGGCCGCGCAGAGCGCCGCGTTTATTTTTCCCGTGCTCGACGACCACGGCGGGCTCGTCGGCATCCTGTCGAAATCCGACTTCCTCAAAGTGATTCCGCGCCAGCTCATCCTCGTGGATCACAACGAACTCGCGCAGGCCGTGCGCGGCGCGGACCGGGTGCCGATCATCGAGATCATCGACCACCACAAGC
>JAYWEB010000101.1:0-5271 GCA_043779575.1 Chthoniobacter sp.
GCGAAGCGATCCATCCCGATCCCCATCGCCGCCAGCTCCGCCTTCGTCAGCGCCCGCAGCCCGTCCTCTTCGAGAAAACCCGCGCACAGCACCGTCCGCTCCGCCCCGGCGATCGGCAGAGTCACCGGCGCGCGCGACGACTTTGGCTCCAGCCACACCCGCCAGCTTTTCTCATCCGCCGCCCCGCCCGCATGGGAAAAAAGCGCGAGAGCGAAGAAAAGGATGAAGGAGGAAGGATGAAGGATGAAGCCGCGGCCCCGCCGCCGCGCATCTTTCCTCTTCATCCTTCCGCCTTCATCCTTCATCCTTTCTGCATGATTACCTTCCTCGACGGCACCCTCCACGAAGCCCTCCCCACGCACGTCGTAATCGCGGTTCATGGCATTGGTTATCATGTGAGCATCCCGCTTTCGAGTTACGATAAACTCCCAGCCACCGGCCAGCCCATCAAGCTTTTAACTCATCTCCAAGTCCGCGAAGACGCCCACGTCCTCTACGGTTTCGCCACCTCCGCCGAGCGCGACCTTTTCCGCCTCCTCGTCACCCACGTCAGCGGCATCGGGCCCAAGACCGCGCTCGATGTCCTCAGCGGCATCAGCGTCACCATGTTTAAAGCCGCTGTCGTCAACGGCGACGCCGCCCTGCTTTCCAAGACCAAAGGCATCGGCAAAAAAACCGCCGAGCGGATCATCGTGGAGTTGAAAGACAAAGTGGGCATCGCCGCCGCCTGGGAAGCCGCCAGCGCCGCCCACGCCCCCACGCCCGCCGAGACGGTGCTCAATGACGCCGTCCTCGCCCTCATCGCCCTCGGTTACAAACAGGTCGATGCCCACAAAGCCGTCAAACAAATCCAGGACAAAGCCGCCGGGACCGCCACGACCGAGGAGCTGATCCGGCAGGGCTTGAAGCTCCTGATTTGACCTCAGCAGGCGGCGGCTTCAGGGCTGCTCGCGCAGCAGTGGCATGATCTCGGCGCGGAATTTTTTCCCGACGGCTTCCCAGGTGAAATGTTCGCGGGCGAAGCGGTGCCCGGTGGCGCCGTAGCGCTGGCAGGTCTCGGGATCGGCCAGCAGGTCGGCGAGGGCGGTGGCGAGGGCGGGGATGTCGCCGGGCGGGACGACGCGGCCGGTTTCGCCGTCGGCGACGAGATACTCGAGGGCGCCGATGCGGGTGACGACGGCGGGGATTTGCACGGCGAAGGCTTCGAGCACGGCGATGCCGAAGGGCTCGAAGCGGCTGGGCAGGCAGAGGACGCAGGACTGGGTGAGCAGTTGCTTGACGCGATCGAGCGGGACGCGCCCGAGGACTTCGATCTGCGGATGCGCGATGGCGGGCGCGGCTCCGACGATGCGGAGGCGGGCGTCGGGGAGGCGCGCGAGGAGCTGGTGAAAGGCGGCGATCAGCTCGGGCCCGCCTTTGCGCTCCCAATCAATGCCGACGAAGAGGACGGTGCGGTTGCGAAAGCCGTCGTTGTCGAGCGCGACGGGGGTGGTGTCGATGTGGCTGCCGGCATAGACGCAGCGGATGCGGTCGGGGCTGCATGCGTAGTGCTCGATGAGCGAGCGGCGGGTGTTTTCGCCCATGACAAAAATGCGGGTCGCGCGCTGATAGACTTCGCGTTCGAGGGCGATCCATTTTTCGGTGGCGAGAAAGGCGCGGTGGAAGGTGGGGGAGGCGAGGTTCGCGAGGTGGGAGTGGTCGGTGTAGATGAAGTGGGGGACGCCATCGAGGTGGGCGTCGAAGAGCGACTGGGTAGAGACGGTGCAGGCGAACTCGGCGTGGCGTCCGGCGAGGTGCGCGAGGAGAAGGCGGCGGATCTGGCGGAAGATGAACGGGGTGTAGTAGAAGCACGGCGAAACCGGGCGGCGGTGGCGGAGGATGGCCCAGCCGTAGAGGGCGAAGACCCACAGCCAGTTGAGCAGCATGACGCCGGGATTTTTCTTGAGCAGGTCGAGGCCGATGTCGATTTCCTCGACGTCGAACTCGGGGAAGTTTCGCGCGAGTTCCTCGCGGGTGCGGCGGTTTGTGCCGGAGAAATGTCCGCGTTTGATGAACGCAATCTTTTGGCGCGAAGCGCGCCGCTCCGGTGCGTGGCGGGCGCCCAAAGCGGGGATCAGGCGGCGCCGAGTTCGGCCGGGTGGAGCGGCTCGGCTGCTTTCTCTTTCGCCTGCACCCATTCCTGCAGGGTGGCCGTCTCGGAGAGCGCCCGGCTGGTGGGAGCCGCGCCGCCGACGAGCACGATGCGCACGGTGTCGAGCAGGATGAAGACATCGAGGAAGAGGCTCATGTGCTTCATGTAGTAGAGGTCGAATTCGAGCTTGCGTCGGGCGTCGGCCACGGAGGCGCCGTACGGGTAGCTGACCTGCGCCCAGCCGGTGATGCCGGGCTGGACCATGGCGCGTTCCTGATAGTAGGGGATCTCGGTCGCGAGCATCTGGATCATCTCGGGCCGCTCGGGCCGCGGACCGACGAAGGAAAGATGGCCGCAGAGCACCTGCCAGAGCTGCGGGATTTCATCGATCCGGTAGCGGCGCAGGAACGTGCCGACGAACGTCACGCGCGGGTCGTCCTGGCCGCACCACTGCGCGCCGTTTTTCTCCGCGTCCACGCGCATGGTGCGGAGCTTGAGCATTTGAAACTCGCGCCCAAACCGGCCGGCGCGCGTCTGGCGGTAGAAAATGGGGCCGGGTGAGCTGAGGCGAATGGCGAGGGCGGCGAGGGCGACGAGCGGCGCACCGAGGACGAGCCCGAGGACCGAGCAGACGATGTCGAAGAGGCGCTTGACCTTCTTTATGTAGAGCAACTGCGGCTCGCCGCTGGCGCTGAGCAACCACTCGGGGGTGATGAGTTCGAGCGGGACGTACTGCTCGATTTCCTCGCAGAGGATGATGAGCGGCATGACCGAGACGCCGGAGTAGCGGAGTTTGCAAAAGTGGCGCGTCAGCGAGGCGTTGTTCAGGCTTTTGGTCGTGCAGAGCACGCGGTCGATTTTTTCGCGCTCGACGATTTCGGCGATGTTATCCACGCGCCCGAGGACGCGGACGTCGCCGGTCGGCTGGTAGCCGTAAAAGGCGACGACGCCGGCGAGTTCGAGGTTGCGTCCGCTGAAATTGGCGAAGAGGCGCGTCTCCAGTTCATCGAACGGACTCGTGACGATGTAGGCCACCCGCTCGCGCGCGGTGCGCAGGGCGTGGAGGAGGAAAACGTGGTGGATGAGGACAAAAATGTAGGCCGCTCCCGTGCCGATGAGCATGACGCCGCGACCCGGCGCATGCGCGGAAAGCGCATACGAGCCGCCGACCACCACGAGGACGGACGCCAAGGTGCAGGCCAGCAGAATGAACGCGCGCTCGAACGCCCCGCGATGGGCGCTGTGCGTGGAGTAGAGGCCGACGATATAAATCATCGCGGACAGAATGATCCCGCTGACCACGATGGTCGGCCAGTGCTCCCACGGCGAGCCTGCGGACAATTGGGGATCGCTGTCGCCGAACCGCAGCAGGATGCCGACGACGAACGCCAGGCAAAAGATCGCGGCGTCCGCGAGGAAATGCAGAGTGACGTGGAACCAGTGCTTACGGAGGATTCCGTTGCTGTTCATGCGTGGTGCGGCGGTGGAGGAAAGCGAAAGCGCTTCGGGGGAAGCGGAAGGCTAAAAACTTTATAGCCGGGCGGGAAAATGACCGCGCGGGCGAAACTCTGCAAGGAGTGTTTTTCCTCAGAAGTAAATTTTGGGCGCGGCATCGGGTGGCGAGCCGCTCATTCCCGCTTGCCGCGTGCCAGATGCCCCATGAACCTCCGCGCGCCCAGAGCCGGGCCGTGATGTGGCGGCTTCAGCCCTGCTTCTGGCCGCCATCGCGCAGCAGCACCCGGCTTGAGCGGAAGACCGGCTCCACGAACCGATTCGTCTCCGGGGCGGGCGTGGTGCGATGCACCTTCGGACGCATCTGCGGGCGGGGCTTCGCGTGGTGCCGCTGGACCGGCACGAAATCCTTGCCGTCCGGGCCTTTCGCCAGCGGCACCAGATCGCCGACCACGGACACCAGACATTTGAAAACCGGCGCGCTGCCAAACTGGTCGCGCCGCGCGCCCGTGTACCAAAGCCGCAGGTCGATTTCGCCGTCGCCGACCGCTTGAAAAACCCACTTCTCCTGCCCCACGTTCGTTTCCGACGGCGGCACGAATTCCTTCGAGACCAGCCGCAGCACCGTCGGGTCGGGCACCTCCGACAGGCGCCAACTGTAACCGCTCGCCGGCTTCGACGACAGCCACAGGGTGAGGATGCCGTCCCCTTTCAGCGAGACGATCGTGCCGCGCTGGGACTCAAAAATTTCCACCCGCGACTCCGGCGGCGGCAGCGCGATGGCTGGCAGTTCGCGATTCGTTGCGGAGTATTTCTTGCCTTGCGGAACACTGCACGCGGCAAGGCTCAGCGCCAGCAGGGTGATTGGGAGCGCCTTATTCATTGTGATTTGCACGGGGTGTTCGAGTGAACCGCCATGCGCCCTTTAGACGCAGCACGCCCGCCGCTGTCGAGCCTTTGTCCGAAAAAATCCCGCCCCGCCCCGCCGATGCGCCCCGGACTCGGCGGAGCGCGGGCTCAGAAAAAGCAGCGCGGCTACTTCCGGCCGAAGAGGCTCCAGCCGGAACCCTTTTCCGCCTTGTTCTGCTGCACTTTGAGCTGACCGAGCAGCGACTGCAGGCCGAGATAGACCTTGTGCCACTGGCCTTCCACGGTCGGGATGGATTCCGGCGCGTCGGCGAGATAGCGCAGGCTCGGGGCGTTCGCGAAGAGCGCGTGGACCTCGTCCTTTTTCGGCCCGCCCTTTTCCGTCGAGGCGATGATCGCCTCCAGCCCCTGCGCGATCACGCTCTTGATTTCGAGAAACTGCGTCTCGTCCTCCCGCGCGAATTTTTTGTCCCGCGCGAGGTTCACGTAGTGGTTAAACTGCTTCCAGCACTCGATGTAGTTTTCGAGGTGGAGGATGAATTCATCGAGGTTTTTGTAGTGCATGGCGGGCGGGGTGTGGGCGTGCGGGAGATGGAGGGTCGCGGGTTGGAGAAAGACGAGCGCGCCGCCGCGCATTTCGCGCGCGGTGATGGTTACGCCGCTGTATTTCAGATGCAGATCGGTCAGCGGCAGATTGGCTTCCTGCGCGGAGTGAAAGGCCTCGATGACGACCTTGCCGATCTCGGACATGGTCTCGCGGGAAAAGGTGGACGGCAGCGTGGAGGCCACCAGTGCGCCGCCGCGGTGGACGGTGTAGCAGC